>NZ_AP024855.1:900000-1158657 GCF_024529955.1 Photobacterium toruni | reverse complement strand
TTCGCCTGCCACTGGCGACAGTTAAACGCCCAACCTAAGAAGTTATCAAAATTTTCAGTCGCATTATCACCAGTAAAAGTAATTTGGTAATGGCCTGTAGCTATCACTCCACGTTTACGTTTAGTCTCTCTGGCTTGCGTAATTTCATGATCAAACTCCAACATACTAACCTTTAGCTTTTCAATACGTTTGGCCTTCACATCATCAGCTAACTTTTTATTATTTTTAGTAATTTGGTGCTGCTTTTTCGCTTGCTTTAATTTAATACGAGCATGACGAGCAACCTCATCATAATGGGCATTTTTACGGGCGAGCTTTTCTTCACATTCAGCAATGATGGCCGCCATATTATCAGCAACAAAACTGCCCATTTCTTCCCAACCTTTAGCGCGGGCAACGGCACTGATCCCATAGCGATTACCACGAATCAGACCTTGATTACCATCGCGCCCCTTTGCAGCGTAACCCACGGCTTTAACTAAATATGAAGCTCCCGCTTTAGCATGTTTAATACGTTCAATTTTGGCAAAACCATTGCCCCAGATACGCTCTAACCGTCCTACCCATGCAAAGAAGTGTGTTTTAGGTACTTGCCAACGCAATAAAATATGAACATGCGGATTTGGTTCGCCATCTTCATTCGCTGGCATTTCAGCAACCCAGCAATAATCTAGCGGAACAGCTGCAGCTTTAAGTTGTTTCTTATTATTTTCTTTCCAACGACGGTTCTGGAAAATCTTATCGCCACGATCACCACGACGAATAGGTGTAAAAGGACCATCAGCAATAACTTTTCCACATTTAGTACCTGCAGGTTTTACTCGCTCTTGGCCGCGCTTTACTCGAGCAGGCATATAATCAGGAACCCAACCACGCTGATACATCTTTTGGGCTAAATCGATAAAACGACTAACTTCAGATCCAATGCTTGAATCCGGATGGTAATCACGAATTTTTGTCCACGGGCCGCTTGCTCGAATACAAGGATCACCAATATCAAAAATCTTACGGCCAAATTCATCAATCTCCCCTATTGGTTTAATTGATTCTTGGTTAACGGCGGCCATTTCACCTTGCTTGCCCATATCATCCAACCATGAGAAAGAACCAGAAGCTTTAATGCGGTAAGGTTCTTTGCCATGAGGGCTCATAACAACGATGGTTCCAAATAAACCCGGCTTAGTTCTATTTTTTGATTGTGGTTTACTGGTTAATATTTTCTCACGCTGTGCTTCCGTAAACGTCAATGTGCCAAAAGTAGTGTAACCACCACGCAATGCCTGAACATACGCACCCGATTCAAAAACTTTACGTACCGCACTGTCAGTTAATTGCTCTGTGAATCTTTCACCAGATTGTGCCGGCGGAATTTCTGACGGCCGAGATTGAGCCTGAACACGAACACGCCATTCATTCGACCACTCACGATGAAGCAATCTAGCCATGACTGGCGCATTTTGGACAAATCCATGCGCATGCAAACAACCAACAGGGTTTTGCTGCCAATTTAGATCAATAGGCTCAAACGTTAATGGCTTAGGGGCTGATTCATACTTAACATTCTCACCACGAAGCGCTTTCACTTTTTTAAGCAAATGCCCCCATTTTGTTAGGCGTTGCTTCTTAGCTCTTGT
Organism: Photobacterium toruni; assembly: GCF_024529955.1. Lineage (NCBI taxonomy): Bacteria > Pseudomonadati > Pseudomonadota > Gammaproteobacteria > Vibrionales > Vibrionaceae > Photobacterium > Photobacterium toruni. Next base: position 1,157,023 of record NZ_AP024855.1, on the reverse strand, counting down.
TGTCGCTTGAGCCCCTTTTTGCGCTAATTCCTCCCTTGTCGGACTTTTGCGACACTGGACAAGGCTATTACCCCCAGCCGCTTCGCGACTGCCCTGCGGGGCTAAATCTCGTGGAAGTTTCGGATCAAAATAGTGTAATGCTTGTTTTAAAACTTTATCGTCAGAATGCCCAAGCATGAAAAATTCAGCCTCACTTATTAAGTTTGGCTGTGCATTTGTATACTGTCTGATTTCTTGAGGTGTAAAAAAACCGGACATAAGTCCGGATTTAAATTTATTAACATCGAAATAACTTTTTGGGTTCCCGTATTTTTCTTTCACGATGTATAATCCAATTACCATTTTCATAAGAAACGTAACGTCGAATATTCATTTTTTGATTTAGATGATCAAAGATATAAGCATTATCATCTAAAGCTATAATTGTTCCGACGCCCACACATCCATAACCTGAATCAAATTTTTGTTTTAATAGACAGGTCATTACAGGAAGATCACTCAACGCTTTGAGATAAATCCTCGATATCATCTGCATCTCTTCCGGCCATAGGTTCCGAGAGAAAGAAACTTTGTACTCTTGGGTCTGCCAAAAATCTTTCATATCCAGCGTCAATTTTTTCAAAGCATTCTCTTCCGTCAATAAATACTTCACGGATATTAGCAAGCTTTTGTTCTTCTTCTTGTGTTAAGGATCTTATTTTCATAATTGAGCAAACTCCTGTATATCACAAATCAAAAATCCACCTTGGTTAGAACCTTTAACTAACACACCATTTTGTTCTATTTCATATTCCAATTGAGATTTAGCTGATTCAATCGCTATTTCAAGATTATCAAACTCACCGAGTTGTAAATTCATTACTTCTGCAGTGTGGCGATTACGAACAATGCCACCATCAATACCTAAAAATACTGCTAAATAGTTCATACGTATTGCTCGTTTTGCAATGATTCTTGTTGTTGTGCCAACGCTATATTGGCTATAACCTGATTCTTATATACAAGTAATTCATCAACTAAAGTGGGTGATTGCAGTGAAATTCTAATCTGTACATTATTTTCATTTATATACTTATGAGAACTAAAACTAATAACACCGCTCTGTGATGAAATATTATCTGAATCAATATTTAATGAGAGTAATAGCTTGTGGTTTTTACTGTGTTCAAAGACTAACTGTGATAATTCAATAATTACACTTGTTGCAGGAGATAATTCTTTACACTCATGTTTAATTAAACGACTCAATTTATTTGCATCTCTTACGAGTTGCTGAGCTTGTTCTAATAGCTTATTCATACAGTCACCCCAAAATAACCTTGATATATTTACCTAAAATCTTTTAATGGCCGATTAGCCAATGGTTTTAACGCTTCAGACAATGCATTTACCGCTCTATGTACTTTTGCCCTTGATACTTCATCCATCTCAGCAAGCGGCATTGATATATGAGCCTTGGTTAATCGAGCTGCAGAGCAAATAGCCCGTCTTAAATCTTCAGGTAAATGGTCATAAATCAGCCCTATTGTTGATTCACTACCAAACAATGCATGAATGTTTGCCAGTGACTCTGTAGCCGATGGTATTCGATTCTGTAATTGCTGAGCCTGCATCATGATTTCAATTCCTTATGCCAAGCCGGGAATAGGTAAACCGTTCATCACTGCATCTGTACACATCGACATAAAAGGCGTGCTTGCCTGACAACGGTTTTCTACATCATTCATTAATAAAACCAACTCACGCATTGCGGCTTGAGCTTTACTAACAATTTCATTCTTCTTGCGTCTGGTTAAACGCTGTATCGTTTCTACTTCAACTAAGTGACGACTAATTTCGCCAGCGTGACAATTAATAGTCATTGCGGCCATCACTGGTGATTTTCCCTCACCCATTGATGGCAACTTCACTGCGGTTAAATCCAACTCAAGCAACACGCTATTTACTAAATCACTGTTCCCGCTTTGCTTGGTAATGATCACCAACTCCCGAACCGTTAATTGATGCGGTTGATTAGGGTTCAGCTTGTTTCGTAGCATTTGTGGTTTCAACGCACATTCAACTGCAATCTGCTCTAAGTTCTCACGTTCAGAGAAACGAATTGCGGCATTGTAAAATGCGTCTTGTTTGGGCTGAGGAATCGCATACATTGTTATCGTTCCTTGATATGTAACAATTCAAATGAAGTCAATTAACGGTTAGTGAATCATAAACACATCCAACCGAGTCAATTAAAGCAGTCAAAATCAGTCGACTACAATATGAAAGAAGACAGCCAAATTAAGGAAAATTAATCTCAGCTTCTTGTTGGGCAAGTCTTTGCATTGCGACCATATTAATTAAAGGCTTTTCTTTCGGTAGCTCCTTCTTCTTTATGATGATCTTTCCTTTGCGGATGTAATCAATAACGGTGCCTTTTGCCATACCTGTAAGGTTGCAATATTGTTCAACTGTCACAAATGGGACTGGTATTGCTATTTGATAATTCAACATAGTGGTATCCTTAGAAGTTAAATAATTAAATTCGTTACTTATCGACTTCACTCGACCTAGAAGTAACTCACACAAAGATTATAGGACTCAAATGACTAACAATCAAGACCAACTGAGAAGATTTAGTTATTCAGGTGGGAAATCATACATAGCTAAATTGAAGTCAGTGCTGAATGAAACCACTGATGTAGGACTCGCACGAAGACTGGGGATACCTAAAGGTACTATTTCTACGTGGATGCAACGAGATACGACGCCATTTGAAGTCTCAATTATTGTTCATTTGGCCACAGGTCTATCATTACGCTGGTTACTTTTAGATGAAGGAAAGCCTTTTGAAACCAATTCGGCTGATAACTCACAATTAGCAAAGTTCTCTCAAGAGAAATTACAAAATGGTGTTCTAGTTGAAGATAACTGTAACTTCAACTTTGATATGACATTGTTAGAGCGCTACAGCATCGATATTCAAAGCACCAAAATCATAGAAAATGATGCAGAGTTATTATTTATAAATATTCAAGAAACAAATCCAGCTTCCGGTCGTTACCTAATTGATATTGACGGGTCAATCTCTCTAAATCACTTGCAAAGACTACCTGGTAAAAAATTAGCTATGAGTTTTGGCGATACATCTATTGAAATATCTGAAAGTGACATTGTAGTTCTTGGCCGTGTCGCATTAGCTATATGCAAAGAGTAAATAGATAAGATATTCAAATAGTTCTATTACATATAATTACGGTAACTCTTGATGACTATATCTCAACCAGAAATTAAGACATTTAATTACACAGGCGGTAAGGATTTCACCACTAGACTACTAACAGTTACTGGTGCATCTAATCTCAAGCAGCTTGCACAAATTATTGGTGTTCCAAGAACAACAATATCCACATGGCATCAACGAGATATGATTCAACATGAAATTATCGTTAGAATATGTCTAGCAACAGGAGCATCTTTAAAATATTTAGCTTTAGGTGAGGGTGAACCATTTGATACAGAACAAACATCCTCAGATACATATCCAGATTTAAATATAAACAGCACTCCAGTTTTAGAATTAATTAAAGATCAGCCAATAACAAAAATACCTCAGTTTCCATATGATGGCGGTCGCTCAATTACTAAAAAATTAAAGATACTGGCTAATGTAGAAGAATTTCAAGATCTCGCAGAGGTATTTGATATCCCGCGCTCAACAATATCTACATGGCACACACGTAATATGACTCCTTTTGAAGTCATATTACGTACACATTTAGCTACTGGATGCTCATTAAAATGGCTCATGCTTGATCAGGGTGAAGCATTTGAGAAAACAGAAGATTCTTCAATAAAAACACTCCCTATAGAAAAAATATCAAATGGGAGCTTAGAAACTAAAGGCCATATCTCTTTAGATTTAATTACGCTAGAAAAATATGGCTTGGAAGAATCAACAACAACAGTTGTAGAGCAAGATCATAATTTCTATTTTGTGAATACATTTGAGACTAATCCGACATCAGGTAGATACTTAATCGATATAGATGGTTCACTATCGATTAACCATCTTCAGCGCTTACCCGGAAAAAAACTGGCTATGGATTTAGGAAGCTCAACAATTGAGGTTGCACAAGAAGATATTAAAGTAATTGGTCGTGTTGCAATAATAATAAATAAAGAATAGAAATATAAAATGAGTTAGTCGATGATGGCTAACTCATAAATGGACAAAAACTACTTAGTTTATTTGCTCTATTTTAACTGATAGATATTAGTCAAATATGGATAACACCTTGCTAAAGTGCCGCTAACCACAACGAAGTCCAAGCAAAATCACCGTAATCACTGAACCCAACCGAACCAAAAATGCCAAAGGTTAGCTGTCACTCTTTAGCAATTTGTTATGCCTCTGAACTTAAGAAGCTTGATCCATCTTTCAATTGAACAAAGTAATCAAACTCTTTACATACAGTGTCATCATGCTTTGCCCCGTAATCAAAAAGCTGAGCTACCAACTGCAAGTGATACTGCAAATTTTCTTTAAACTGCTCAGGAGAATCCATAGGTTTGAGTGCTTGATTTAACTCGGCAATCTTACCTTCGAGATCTGGAAGCTTTGCCCAAATAGTCGCTCGCATTTCATTAAGCATGGGAATGTTCTCGGGATCGGTGCATTTCATATACCCTAAACGACACTGAAGCCCTGACGATGTGTTAGCTACATAACTAAACATCCAGTTAGTAGTGCTTCTCCAATATTCTGGCTGATCAGCGGAGCTTTCAGAAATTTCTTTTGCCAAATCCAATATCTGATCCGAAGAGGTAATATTGGTTCGACTAAGTTTAGATTTGAGCTCACTTAGCAATGGAACATATCCACTTCCCGTAACAATACCTGCTCCCCAATTAACCAATTTATTCACGCTATCACTTATAACTGAGACAACCTGTCCATTCACAATGTACGTTTCACGTTTATCAGCAGCAACTAGGACATAATCGCCCAGATGAAGCCCTGCTATCATTGTCATTAACTAATTCTCTTTAAATTCATAGTTACTGGGAGGCATAACGCCTTGTTAAGGTAATGAGCAACGCAATACTAAAGCCGTTGCAAACTACCTTAATCACTTAAACTAACGTATTGCGAATCCCTATTGAACAGTTATAACTGCCCATCAACCTGCGCGATATACTTAACTGCACTTCTTGTTACGCGAAACATTCGACTTCCTGATCCGTTGAAATCGAGTATCAGCAAACCAAGTGAGCACAAAAGATTGAAATCATCGTCCACAAAACGGTACTCGGTAATACCTAGTGAACGACTGTCACCATCATAAACACGATAATCTGTTCCGGAGAGAGTTTTTGACTCCAAGATAAAACTACCTTGAGACTTAACTAAGTTCCTTAAAATTGTTATTGCTTGGTCAGATATTTCCGCATTTGGGTTAATAGCGCTAGCAATTTCATGAAAGCCCTCTATACCTGAAGCTAGTTGAAGTAAAGACTCATCTAAATGATTAAGTTTACTCAGTACTAAATCGTGATTTTGCTTAAGTAAACCTTTAATACTTAAGCCTAGAAGCTGATTTGTATTAAGTTCTTCAATAACATTTTTGTGCCTTTTATCGCTAAGCCAATTTATAAATTCCTGATACTCATCGTCGGATGCTGACTTTCTATCTGATTTAAAGTTATAAATAAGACCAATTATCATCGCTAAAGAACTGAATACTTCCATTTGACCTCATTAGGTTATAACAGCTTATTAATCAGCATTCTTACTTTCACGCAAAAACACACTCATAAATTTCGTCGATCATATTCCATTTAACTCATAAATATCATGATCTTGATTGCAATTTTTTGTTTCAACGTGTTTTTTGAAGATGTAGAAAGTAAGAAATGTATTAAATAAGTCTGATGAACTACAAATTGAAACTTAAAATCATTTTATTTTCATATAGTGATAAATATACCTTCGTTTTTAATAAGAAAAATTTCTTATTAAAAATGAAACCAAAGCGATAAAATCACCATTCTTTGTTATAACAGGTCAAATACACAGTAAATAAAACTAATGCAAAATCACGTAAACAAGATATGAATGAGTAATTGGTCTAACTCTTTTTGGGGCAGAAATTAGTTACATACTGTAAGTGTATAAAAACACACTAGGTGGTTAAGTGTGTTCTTATTTATGAGCGTTAAGAGAATGACGATATGTCTGTTTCCATAGATTTCACTTCTCTATTGATGATATTCCAAAATTTATTTTCTATATCTTGTTCTGATAATTTTAATTTGTGTACTGGAATTCCTTTATCGTATGAAATTACTTCTTTCATATTTTTATAATTATATGTATCAAAGTTTGGGAAGTAGTTATTATTCCATTTATTATGCTTAATTTCATGTATAGCTCTGGTTAATTTTTTTACGCCTTTGTACTCAACATGATGTCTTATGCATAGTTTTTTTATCATGTTATCCAAATTAAAGAGCATTAGCATATCGTCAATTTCTGAAAAGAAGAATAACCATCCTTTACATTTCTTGTTGGCAATACAACCTGTGATTCTTAAGTTTAGTTTCCAGAAGAGCAAAGCTTTTGAACGTTGCTTTCCAGCATTGGAATATGAGGTGAACAGCGCTGCTATAGCATCTTGAAATTTTTTTCTACTAGAATGCCTAATTGAAGTAGTAATCTTACTAGAAGATTTAATTGGTATGGTTTTCTTACTGTCATCCATCTTCGGATTATATATATACCCCAGATAAGAAAATTCATCATTTATAGGTTGCATTATAGTTTTATCAGAGTTGTCGCTTACTTCATGCGTTTTAAGTTTTAGTGCGTTAACTTCTTTTATAAAATGACTGTAAATATTTGTATCTTCATTTTTTTTACAGAATATAAGTACATCATCAACATACCTTTTATAAAAAATGTTGTATTTACTTATTTTTTCATCTATTTCATTCATGTATATTTCAGCAAGTATATTTGAAATAGATAATCCCTGTGGGATACCGATAATATTTTTTTTATCTTTTTCGAAACCGGTTGAAATTGCATTTCTAATTAAAGTAATAGCAGTATTTTCAATCCCTAGCGTTTTTAGTTTTTCTTCTAAAATTTGGTGGGAAATTGTTGGATAAAAGTCTTTTATATCTATTTTTATTACAGTTTCAAACTTACCTGTTTTTAAAGCAGACTTAACATCTCTTGTCGCTTGTTGTGGTACTTGAATGTTTAGGTGATCAGAAAGTTTTTTTTGGAGATAATTATTCAATGCCTTTAAGGCTATCCTATCTCTCAATGTAGGTATGGCAATTTGTCTTGGGTATTTATTAGCGCCTTTAGATATTAGTTTTTCTTTGTATCTAGTAAATTCATATTCTTCAAAAAACACTTTTGTGACTATAGTATTAATATCTTTACTTTGATTTTTAGCGAAGTGCCTTGGTTGTATACTATCAATACCAGTCACTTTAGATAAAGCAAAGTTGGAAATATATATTTTTCTTAGGTTATCAGGTGTGAATGTAGAGTTCATAGTTTTACTATTTGTATGAGAAGTAAATTATTAATACTGGTATAGATAATATTGCAATTATTAGAATTACATTAATGACTTTGATTGAATAATATAATACAAAATCGTACCATCGAGCTTTTATGGTTAAGTCATCTTTATTATTAGTATTATTGTAAACATTAACTTTTGCATTAAGAAAATCAATCCAAGAGTGGTTTTCACAAGATTCAAGTATTTTACTATATTTTTTTGAATCCTCGATACTCAAACAGTTTTGATCTTTAACTTTGATATAAAGAGATTGTAATTCAATATATCCACATTTAAATTTATTGGCTCTTTCGTTATGACGGCCTAGAGAAATAAATAAAGACATACAGAAAACAAAAACTGAAAAGCAAATAAATACCTTTGATATTACATCAGGTTGTGTTTCCCCCAGTAGTAATACAGATGCAAAAACTCCGCAAAGAGAATACCAAAATAAATACTTATTAGACCAATCAGCATAGCGGAGGAGTCTACTTTCGGCATTTATCCACGATTTTCTTGTCCACCAAATACTATCTTTATCCATTACATCTCCAAATTAGTTGCCCTGCGGGAAAATTTTAAGACTATTAACGCCCTTTTTAGGAGGCTACTTCACAAAAGAAGTAAGTGAGTAGATCACTTCATGATTAGAATCACCTCTACGAGGCTTGTATATAACACACCGACAGGGCATAACAAAGATAGCACTTCACCTTATGGCATATCATTAACTTTATAAGCAATCGATACAATCAATTACAAAAAACACTTAATTAAAACAATCAACTAACACCAATAAAACATAAGAGTAGGCAGTTCTCCACTAACTGTGAAAATATCTTTGTTATTAACGTTTCACTATACAGGTGATAGTGGATAAACCTTTATTAAGTAGTTTCCATTTTAGGTATGCTGTTAAATACTAAAGGTGAAGCTATCGCTTTTGAACGTTTTACTATGCGGGAAATTGAAGATAATTAAACGACAGGTATAAAAATGCTGACTATAGTCAGCATTTTTCACTTAGGAACCACTTTACTTTTATGTGTTAATTAGTATAATCGGCACATAAAGTGTTGCGTTATGTAGTAAGACTCTTAGTTTAAGAGTGTTAAACGAAAAAATATGGTGTTGAGATCATAATATCCATATTAATATTAACATTTACAGTACAACCAACTAACAATATACAAAAAAAGATGTTATTAAACATTTATAATCCTGTTTATTTCATTTTACAAAGTAATAATAAGAAATGTAAACTTGCAGGTCGAATTTCTTATCATGCGATAATAGCTCTGAGACTTATGTCTACAGGGCATTTTCTATTGTTAATCATGTCACATATAGAAGCAAGATTTATTTCCCAAAAGTAAACTCAATCGTTTGTTTATAAATCAATAACCATACTCTCCCTCCTTGTTTTATTCATCACAAACAAACATTGCTTTTTCCCAAAAAAATAATACTGTATATACAAACAGTATTATTGGCTTTGTTATGGCGATCCGAAATCTAAAAGACGACAACAAAAAACCATGGCTTTGTGAGTGTTATCCTCAAGGACGAGAAGGTAAACGCATACGAAAGCGGTTCTCCACTAAAGGTGAAGCTATCGCTTTTGAACGATTCACAATGCGAGAAATTGAGGATAAGCCTTGGCTTGGTCAAAAAGAAGATAATCGACGTTTAAGCGATTTAATTAAATATTGGCAACTTTCTCACGGCATGACGCTTTCTAATGGTGAGAAAATATATAGCTTATTAATGCTTATTGCTGAGGCGATGAATGACCCAATAGCCTCTCGATTAACTAGTAAACACTTTTCAGATTTTAGAAAAAAACGCTTATCTGGTGAGATTTCATTTGTTGAAGATAAATGGAATAGAGGCATAGCGAGCATTGCAACGTGTAATCTAGATTTAGCCTACCTTCGCTCAGTCTTTAATAAACTCATAGAGCTGGGCGAATGGCACTCCCCTAACCCGCTTAAAGATATAAAGCCTTTTCGTAAAAAAGATAATGTAATGGCTTTTCTTACTAAAGAACAAATTACTATCCTATTAGACAACCTAGCTACTCGTCAAAACCCCGACATAATTAAAGTAGTTAAGCTATGCCTATCTACAGGAGCGCGTTGGAATGAAGCGGCTCAACTGAAAGGTAGTCAACTAAGTAAATACAAAGTGACCTTTACCAAAACAAAAAGTGGTAAGAATAGATCGGTACCTATCAGTAAAGAACTGTATGACGAAATATATCAACCAACTTCAGGGGCTTTATTTTCGCCATGTTATAATTCATTTTGGAATCTACTTAAAACAATGGACTTTGATTTACCATCAGGACAAGCATCACATGTATTACGCCATTCATTCGCAAGCCACTTCATGATGAATGGCGGCAATATCTTGGTGTTGAAAGAAATCTTAGGGCATTCTGATATTACAATGACCATGCGTTATGCTCACTTCTCACCAGATCACTTATCAGAAGCACTCACCAAAAACCCCCTATTTAGCCTATAAAAAATGGCGACAGAATGGCGACGAACATCATTAAACGTCGCCTAATATCGCAAAAAGTCATATTTACAATCAATACAAGTCATTGATTAAAAACTTAACTCATTGTTTATAAGTGATTTTATTTTTAATCACTAACTTCTTCCATTTAACTTCGTTGCAGGTTCTGAAGGTATTCCATCATACGATGCGCGCCTTGAAAATCTTGAAAATAAATTCAAACAAGCACTATTAACAGTAACGCCAGAATTCCAAGACGAACACGGCTACGGCAAAGATAAGCCAGGCGAAGCGAATCTAACTGTGGCATCAAATTGGGTTGCAGAGCAATTTAACTGCCTGTCTTACACTGTTGAAATGCCATTTAAAGATCATAATAAACATCCAGATAGCCTATACGGCTGGTCTCCAGAGCGTAGTGTTGGCTTTGGCCATGACACCCTAGCAGCAGTACTTGCTGTTGCTGATGAGCTTCGTTAAGACTGATTATTACTACTTATAATATTAACGGCTGCCTTTGGGTAGCCGTTTTTTTAGTCGGTGATTGGGGATTTATAGCTGTCCTAGCTTTATTTTAAGCACATACCATTGATTTTAGGTGTAACGTATTGAGAAATAACCTTGGGTCGGCAATCTTATTTAATATTGATTGGGGCGGTAAGCAATCATCATCAACGTAATCAACATAATCCGCCGCTGAATCAAAGATCAAAATATCCAATGCTAAACGATCTAAGCCATACAATCCGCGGTGGATCATATCGGCTGAAAACACTAACAAATCACCCGCAGCTAACCCAATCTGTTTACCGCCAGAGATGCTGTCATTGCTCACTTTACCATTTTCTTCTTGGCGAACATTATGCTCTTCTTCATTGTCCCATCGCTTGTGCGTTCCGGGAATGATTTCCATACCTAGCTCATCAAATAAAGGCACGCGAAGATGTAACACTTGCGTTTCTAATATAACTTTCATTTGATCTTCAAGATCATAGTCATATTGACAGTCACGATGCCAAAAGTCTTTTTGTTGTGGATTTACAGGGTTGAAGAACAGTTGTGTATTCATAAATGCCGGATTTTCAGGTATCACCGCATCAACAACATCCATGATTTTCTTTGAGCTGATAAAATCAAAAAGTACGCTTCTATCATCAATCGCTAAATATTCACTCCCCGTAATTAAAGACGAGTTAAACGCTTCTTCATGATAGAACTCTTTATTGTCGGCTTTCCACAATTCATGGAATTTTAATACGACCTTTCTAAGCAATGAAATCTGAGCTGTATCGAAATAATTTCTAATCACAAAGTAACCGTGTTCATTATAACTGTTACTTAATTGTTGGCTATTTTTTATCACTGACGACCTTTACACTCTCGTACCGTTTACTGATGACGGTATTCTTTAGCGCATAATGCCAGATAGCAGATAGTCAACCAAGCAATAAAACAAACTGTCGATTTAGATCTCTATTCATCTATCTTTAACCATCTATTAAATATATTTTAATTAAATAAAGCATATTATACGAGTAACCTAATTAAACAGATTAAAACTAGAGACATTTAATAATGAAAAATATAATTTTAGAAGACAATTACTTTAAGTGTCGCTTGAATAACATAGGTTTATATTCAATATACTGTCATTTGCCGGTAAATAAGACAATCAATAAACTAGAGTCTATATTAATGAAAAACAATATGACTATTTTTAATAGTATAGATCATGCCGCAGGAGCAAAAAAGGTAGATATCATGATGCAACCTACTGAGGTTATTATTTTTGGTAACCCTAATGTAGGCTCATTATTAATGGCAGATAATCCAACCATTGCCATTGATTTACCTCAAAAAATATTAGTCACACAAAATAGAAATAACAAAGAAGAATCAATTATTTACTTCAATGATCCTTTTTACATTGCCAAACGACATAATATTTCCGATAAAAAAGACGTTTTAGTACATTTAAGAAGCATTTTATTATCATTGGTTTTATCACTATTTAAGATAAAGACGCGCATTCTATAATAGTTATTCTTTTATTATCACAGGGGAAATATAAATAATGACGACTAATATTGCCGTCATTATTTAATATTATAAAAGTAATGTATATTATTTCAAATTCTGCTCAATCAGCATTTTTGTATTATCTAACCACTCATAGCGTCGACGATACATAGCACGTTTAGGGCGCGAAATATCTTCAGGATTTCGACGAATATCTTCAAGCGTTAACTGATATAAATGTTGATCAAATTCAGTCGCGCCAAGTGCTAACCAATGCTTATCGTAATCCATCTTAATTTTGCCAGTAGCGTAACGCTTAGCAGAATAGGTATGCGCACTGTTCTTGATAGCAAGCAGTGTATCAACCTTCCAAGCATTAGCGAGCAGTGTAACCATTTTAATCATTAAATCTTTTGGACGTTGTCCGAATAATGCTTTAGTCAGTAATTTTATTTTTTGATTATTTTCAGGGCTACTTGCAGGACCTTGTAAGCCACCAATAATCAATTGACGCTGCCCTTCTACTTCTCGAATCGCAAATGTAAGTGTATAAAAGTTTGCATCAACATCATTAAAGAGCGTTAAGCTCATGTCACCCTCTTTTTGATAACGTGCGTAGAATGCTAATTTAAAGCAATACTCAACATCATCAACAGTAAAGTTACACAGCGTTAATCCATCACTATTTTTATAGATAGCATCACGGATATGGGCTGGCAATTGAGAGACAAACTTAAAATGCTCTACAACAAATTTTGCACGCTCGGTAGAATTCGTGCCATAAATTACATACGGACGAAATGGTTTTTCTAAAAAACGAGGGTTCTGTTGGCATAAAGTATCAAGCAAAGAAGGATCAATTTCAGAAGTGATATGCTTGAAAGCTTTATGATAGTACATAGCGCGAAGAATAAATTTTACGCGATAACGCCATAATGGTGAGTATTTTTTTGCTTGACTATCTGGGTAAATAATTTTTGCATGATTACTAAGAGAGATATTTGACTTTATCATACCGTTAATTCTTATGTGGTATATTGAATATGCCATTATCGAGTAGTTATATTTTTTATCAATAAATTTATCCTTTATAAAAATAATTTGATTAAATTTCGACACTTTTGATTAAAACAACCACAAAATAAGCAAGAGATTTTATATAATTTAATTTTTACACACAAAAAATCGATATATACACACCAATTTATCCGTAATAGACATGCTTGATTCGCCATAGCCATGGTATGATAACGGAATAATGTTTTTCTTTTTGGTTATTTATATGGCTGAGCAACTTCATTTTCCAAAACTACATCGCTTAATTCACTGGCTATTAGCATTTTCTATTCTGTTTATTTTATTCACTATTTTTTTACGTTCTACATGGATGGATAAAACGCACATAGCCGCTATTATCCAATCTGGACTGAATAGTGATAGCCTTACCATTACCCAGCAGCAAGCCATTACTATTGCTAAATCAATCCGTAATGAGATGTTTCAATGGCATTATATTGTCGGTTATTTAGTTGGCATATTAGTGATTTTACGGGTGTTTTATACTAAAAAAGTAGGCGTATTTATGCCTAACCCATTTAAAAAGAATAGCTTACATGATCGTCTTCAAGGATTATTATATATTGCATTCTATTTATTCCTTGCCAGCGTCGTAATAACCGGATTAGTTATTCACTTCTTAGGCCATGACTTTATTTTTTACGCGCAATGCAAAGCATTCCATAAACTATCATGGTGGGGTATTTTAGGTTTTATGCTTATCCATATTGGTGGGGTTATTTTTGCTAATGGCCGTGGTAATAAAGATACCATCACTAAAATAATTAATGGCTAGCATATCATAAAAAATAACCGCCATGACTATACAGCCAAGTATACTTTTAACTAGAAAGAGTGTGGATACTTGGCTTTTTAACGTTAAAAACCTTGTTAACATTATACCAATCACAATTAATTTCTAAGCTAATTTAATGATCTCTTTTGTCATGCCTTACTATAAATACCCACGAGAGTGATAGAGTCTAATGCTTTTAATAAATTATTACTTAATTAATGGCATTAGGATCACTCGTATTTCAATATTATTAGCTGATAATGGTCTGTTATTTAGAGGCTCATGAATCATTTCCATGATGGTGCAATTTATTAAACCATTGGAACGAAATAAGAAGCTACAACAGAAAACATGTCAAAATTAGCATATTATTCCAAATTCACCCATTTCATTTGCTAAATTACAGCCATTTCATTATCTATTTCACAAAAAATCATTTTTATTGACGGCTTTGCGACATTTATAGTGTAACTATGCTCTATCTTTTTTTTATGGTGCCTATCTATAGTGATAATTGAATTTTTAAGAAACCCTAAAAATACTGGTTCTGTTATATCAAGCAGTCAATTTTTAGTTCAAGAAATGATTTCACACATATCACCAGAAAATACGATTATTGAGTTGGGGGCAGGCTCTGGAGTGATCACTCGTAAACTTGCTGAAATTCAAGCCATTGATACGATTTATACCTATGAAAATAACCCTATATTTCACAAATCATTAGTAAAAATAGATAAAACAATCTGTGTGTCAGATCTATTTACTATGAAACAACGGCATAAAAATCAGAAAGTTAAAACCGTTATTTCTAGTATTCCTTTCGTGAATTTTTCAACGGAGACAAAAACAAAGGCACTGAATGATATTAGTACCGTGTTAGATCATGGTGGGAAATTAATTCAATATACTTATTTAAATCGTTGTCCATTTGGGAAAGATAATCTTCACCAAAACAAGCTGATGTTAACTGCCACAAAAAAAGTATGGCTTAACTTTCCTCCCGCAACTGTTTTTGTCTATGAAAAAAATGATAACTTATAATATTGTCTAGATATGATACTGAAAGGCTATCAATATATAGATAGCCTTTTTATTATTACATTTAATCTCTATTTTTTAACTTGTGAGCGAAATCAATAAGCGTTTTTTGATATAAATCTAATAATTGTGCAGCATCAACACGAATACCCACTTCTTGAGCTGGCATTGATGACCATTCATCAGTTTGATACCGTCTTTGATCCAATTTCTGAAGTGTCATACCGCTCGCTGCTCCTTCACAAACAACCCGCACTGCCCCTTTTCTTGTTATGAATAATTCCGGATTAATCACATAAGCAATTGCTGATGGATCATGCACATGGCAACCATCAAGCCCAACTTTCTGTGAATAAAAGCGTAAGTAATAACGGCTAATATCAAAAATAAATTCGCCAACATCCGCAGCATCATGACGTAATTGGTCGAGATAATGAGCACTAAAGAAACTCTCTTCAGTTACATCAAGCCCTATAATAGTCACCGGCCAAGGCGCACAAAATACCTGATCTGCCGCATGAGGATCATCATGAATATTGGCTTCAGCATAAGGTGTTACATTACCTCGATGACCATTCTCACCAAATGCACCTCCCATAATCACAACTTGAGCAACTAATGATGCTATTTCTGGTGCCGCTTGTAAGGCTAAAGCAAGGTTTGTTAGTGGACCGACAGCCACCAGCGTAATTTCATGAGGATATGCTTTTACTGTGTCAATAATATATTGATAAGCCGGACGTGGATCTGGCTGACTCACAAAGTCATTTGGTACGCGAAAATCACCTAGCCCAGTAATACCATGAACAACTTCAGTAGGACCAACAGGGGCGCGAACCAATGGCTGGCTCGCACCTTGCGCAATATCTGCCATCATCTTAAACCGTTGTTTTAGATATAAAGCATTACGAGTGCCATTTTCAATAGTTGCATTACCAAAAACCGTTGTCAGCGCAACTAATTCAATATCAGGGTGTGCTTCAGCAAATAAAATCGCCATTGCATCATCAATTCCAGGATCGGTATCTAGTATAATTTTCTTTACCATGATTTATTCTATCCACTCTTTTTTATCAACCACTACAGATTGATACAACCACATTGATATAGCTGCGGTTATGTTGTTATTTGCGAATAGGATAAATGACTACCAATATTGTTACTGTGATAATTGTAGATAAATAAGTATGGCTGTGAGCTTTCTTTTTTAACAACAGTTAGTTATATTTCGATAATAACGGAAATAAATATTATAACAAAAGGCCAGTTTTGATATGACAAATCATCAAATTGATATCAACCAAATCGCCAAATCACTTAAAGAATTAGGCCATCCGACCCGTTTAGCCATTTTTAAACGCGTTATTAAAGCCGGCTATCAAGGTATTGCTGTTGGAGATATTCAACAACAATTGACCATTCCAGGTTCAACCCTCTCCCACCATATTTCTAGTCTTGCTTCGGCTGGATTACTCACTCAACGGCGTGAAGGACGGACACTCTTTTGCGTCGCACAATATCAAGCTTTAGCCTCTGTGATCAGCTTTTTACAAGATGAATGCTGTATTGATGAACAATAATTACGTTTAATATCATTAATTTCAATAAATTAGGTTTTTTATGGTTTTTTTGATATAGATATTTCCATAAATATAGAAATATTACTTTGACTTTTATCTTGCTTGAGCTTATATTTCGACAATACTAGAAATATAGAGATTTTAGATGTTTACAATTACATCAGAGATGATAACCAATACCTTACATATGTTTGGTTTTCTTGCCGTTGAACTTACGGTTCTGTTTATTGCTATTAGTTATTTAGTTGGCCTATTACAGGTGTATATTCCACCCGCTAAAATTCAAGCCATTCTTAGTGGTAAAAACGGTAAAGGCTATTTTATTGCCGGATTACTGGGTGCGATTACGCCTTTTTGCTCATGTTCAACGATTCCATTTTTAAAAGGATTACTACGCGCTAAAGCTGGATTTGGTACTATGATGGTATTTTTATTTGCCAGCCCACTGCTTAACCCGATTATTATTGGTTTATTTGCGGTTACCTTTGGCATAAAAGTGACGGTGTTTTATTTTGTGATAGCAATGGGGGTCTCAATTATTGCAGGGTATATGCTGGAAAAATTGGGGTTTGAAAAATACATCAAAGCCGAAGCCTATAGCGAGCCTAAACCATCCTGTTGCGGATCAAGCTGTAATTCAATGTTAAAACCAACTAATAAGTGGCTTAAAATCTGGCAATCAACATGGATAGATTTTAAAAAAGTATTGCCCTATTTAATTGGCGGTATCGCATTAGGTTCGATGATTTATGGTTTTATGCCGACTGAATTTGTAGCGAAAGTTGCCAGTGAAAATAACCCATTTGCGATTCCTGTGGCAGCAGTAATTGGTATTCCGCTTTATATTCGAGCTGAAGCTGTTATTCCATTAAGTGCTGCATTGGCTGCTAAAGGTATGGGATTAGGTGCGGTAATGGCGTTAATCATTGGCAGTGCAGGTGCAAGTTTAACTGAAGTAATTTTACTTAAATCAATCTTTAAGAATCAAATGATCATCGCCTTTTTAGTGGTTATTCTTGGTATGGCGATCAGTGCTGGTTTTCTGTATCAATTTATTTTTTAAAATTATGAGCTAAAAAAAACCCTCAATCTTTATTGCTGGTTGAGGGTTTTAATATATTAAAGTTAATTATTTAACAATAGTTATTGGTAGCTATATTGCCCATGACCACTAGAGAATGTCCAGTGATTACCATTTGACCATTTTATGCCCGGTACTTGTGTACATTGACCACTCGCATTAATAAAGCCGGCTCCATAAAAACCACTGCGAGTTATACTACATAAATTAGCATCATTACCTTCAACAGCTTTTGCTCGTTGTCCAACTTGCTTGGGATTATTTAGAGATAACCACTCAAAGTGATTAATGACTGATGCTAATGGATGTTCTCCTTGTGCGTCACTTACTGTAATTTCGGTGCCACCAGTACATTGGAAATCGCCGTTACCAAAGTTTTCAACATAACCGTGCACTGTTTGCTCAACCCCATTAATGGTTAGAGGGAAACGGCAAACATTGGGTCTTTCACTGCCCACGCTTAAAGTCGCTAATGAGTTATGATCTCGAATCGACAATGTGGCAGGATCAAACCCTTCAGTGTGCGCAAACCAACCAGCAGGCATTGTCGACTCAAGTGCTTTATAGCCATACTCTTGCCCAACAATTACAGGACCTCTTAGATTAGCTACAGCAGGATTACGTGGCGTTACAACACTGTCCAGGACTGATTCTGTTCCTGACACTGATGCACATTGAATGCTCATACGTGCAGGATGGTTATTCATGGGTAAATTGATATGGAATTTATTACTTTCACCACTATTATGTCGATAGCCACTTAATGCAATATTACTAATATCACCGTTTTCACCTTCAACGATCAATTGGCACTGCTTTTGTGAAGCCAAGCTATATTGCTTAATACTACCTTGGTGAGTTGCATATGCCCAGTTCGCGCCATTAGTATGTTTAACGTTGGCAATCTGCATACACTTATTATTTTCAATAAATCCAGCACCATCATGTGATGTTCCTGACTTATCTAAGCTACACAATGTCTTCTCGCCTAATTCAGCCGTTGGAATATAGGTTACGTTACCGACAGCTTCACCTTTAGAGGCTAAAAGTTGATAATCATTAACGGCAGAAACAGGTACTTCACGAACATTATTTACCGACCAGAACATATCAGATGATACACGACACATTGCCGTTGTCATGTCTTCATAACCCACAAAATTGGCTATTTCACCATTCGTGTTAGTGTAGCTAAATTGACATAATGGTAGCCACTCGTTATCTATTTTGATGGTTTGCCATTCTGTTTGATCTCGATCTGCATCATTAATATCGGTGATCGCAACCCACCCTTCACGCTGAGGTGAAATAACACTTGGCGTTGGTAAATCAAACAAATTGCCGTAATTTGAATAGATTAATGGATAAATCTGACTCGGGTTATTTTCTGTTGGATCATAAATACCAAGTACAGTGATAACAGGAACACCTTGCTGATCAGCCGCGGAAAAACCTGTCTCTGATTCTACATAACGCTGACTAATTTGATCCCATTTAACGTAACCAGTGGTGCTATTAGTATCAATATTATTAGAACGATTAAACCAATCTTGAGTCACTCGCGTTGCTATTGGATGCTCTAGGGTATAATGACTAATTAAACCTGTTAGTGCATTTTCACCGCCGCCCATTGCTTCTCGCATAAAACGGAATTCATTCGCAAATGGCGGTACACTTTCACCGCTGTGTTCATTGGTCATTGTAATTGCAGCATTCGACCAATGGATATTACCGATGAAACGTTTATAACGCGCATCCCAACCCCAGCCAGATTCCATATCATGAATCGAAGCATTTTTAGGATGATGACCACGACCAAAGTTATGTCCCAGTTCATGTGACCATTCGTTACCACGCGTACCACTTAAGGTTACAATGCCGCCACCACCACTTAAACCATGGTTCACAACAGTCGATGTAACAACTCCTGTATCTTTATCTTTAGCTAAATAACGACCGCGGCTATTATGTGCCGTGATATGGCTAAATGGACGCGGCCAACTAGCGTCACCACCAGCAGTATCAACAATACCAAAGTTTGCATTATTAATACCAAGAGAGACTAAACGCTTACCAATGAATTCGCGCATATCACCCGCATACACTCCCGGCGTTTCATATTCACTCGCTTTGGTATAAACCTTACCATTCGGTAGCGTCACTTTGCGAAGGTGTAACGGGGTATAATCAGCCATAACCATTTTAGAAACAGGAATTTTCTGGAAATAATCAGTGGCTAACTGTTCCATATTATTGATCATGTCATATTGATTGCGAGGCTCAACTAACATGCCAATATCAATATTTTGAATCACTAACTCTGGCGCACCACCAAAGATCAACATATCTTGGCTTAATTCACCTTCACGATTGCGATTATCGCTAAACTGCAGTGATAAGCCAGGTTTCATCCATTCCCAGTTTAGTGGTAAGCTCCATGCGTAGTGAGAGAACATCACTTTACTTTTGCTCGTTTCACGCTGATCTGTATCAGGTAATGCACTTGGAGGCTGCATTGGGAAACGTCCCATGCTCACACCATCTAATGCCACATCAACCCATAATTGATTAACATTGCGTGATTGAGGTGTTACTAATAATAAGCTCTCACGATTCATCACTAAATTAGGATGTTTAAGCTCATCATTACCATAAGGTGCTACGCTGGTATGTGTTTGTGCTAATGCTACATTCGCCTTTAAATTGCCCACTAAATGGTTAACGGCTTTACGGCTATCGTTATAACTTAAACGTGATGATAATGTAGTAAAAGAAAAGGTTTTTTTATCACATCCAAGTTGATTACATTCAATCAACTTGACATCATATTGGGTATTTGGCTCAAGATCAGCAATATAATAACTTGAGTTTTTAGCTGTGTAATTATACGTAATTGAAGATTCACCTTCTCGATATGAGGTTAATTCAATCTTATAGCTATTACCTTCTACCGTATCGTTCCAAACCAATTCAACACCAATGTCAGACACTGATTTGGTTTTAAATTCTGAAATAGCAGGCATGACTAAATCACCACAGTCAGACGTTACTGCGCGCTGTACCAATTCACTTTCCCAAATGTAACTGCCGTCATCATGCTGAGAACCACGAGCGGCTGGAATATATTCAACAAAGCATCCAGTATCATCAGGATTCATGACACCAAATTGACGGTGAAGCAAATAAAAACCCCCATTATAAGCAATGTATTCCCAATCAAGACCAACAAATGGAAAAGCGGTCTTATATTCGCCATTAGCATCATTTAAAGGAAACATAGGTGACTGTTCATGATTTAGCCAATATTCTTTGCCTTTATATTGCAAATATTGTCGACCATCGCGCTCAATAACATTGCCGGGTTGCTGCGCTAATGCTTGCATCTTATTAAGTGCTTCAAAGGTATTTGTCGCCATTTCAGTTAATAAGCTTTCTGTTGCCACAACTCCTGTGCTAAACAAACTTCCACTAATAAGTACAGCCAACAGTTTAATTTTCATTTTATAACTCCCAGATATCAAGAAAGAGCAATATATCGCTTGTAATAAAATATATTACACACGCCACTCATACAAGTTTTATATATGGATATCATTAAAAATTGTTATTACAAAAACATTAAAAATTTATTGACGCAAACGTTTGCTTTAATTACATTACGCGCTGTTTTTATCTTTCATCATTCAAAGGTTCTCAATGTCTTTACTTAAACGTGGTTTTATTCTTTGCTGTCTCGTTTTATCTCCAATGAGCATTGCATCTACACCAACTTCAGCACCAATATTGATTCAAGGTGCGATGGATATTGAAACCACTACCCTTGTTAATACCCTTAAAAATAAATCACAAACAACAATAGGTGCATGGTCATTTTGGCAAGGAACCATTAACGACTACCCTGTTATCATTTCAAGAACAGAAGTCGGAATTGCCAATGCTGCCGCAGCAACAACACTTGCCATTGAACGCTTTAAACCTGCTTTAATCATTAACCAAGGCACTGCGGGCGGTCATGATCCACAGTTACAACGTGGTGATATCGTAATTGGTAAAATCAGTTTTAATATGGGCGCGTATAAATCAGAATTTACCGAAAAAGGGAAAGGTATTGCGCCAACAAAATGGCAGAATTTTGACGTCACAATGCGTTTACGTGACCAAGGTAAGCTAGTTGAGCATAATAATTTTGCTGCCGACAAAGGTTTACTGCATATAGCGACCACCATGGCGAACAGTTACACGAAAGGCAAGGTTGTGACGGGTGTCATTGGTACCGCAGATGAATGGAATCGCGAAGTTGATCGTATTAACTGGCTGCATAAAACATACAAGACCTCGGTTGAAGAAATGGAAACATCATCAGCAGCATTAGTAGCTCACGCTTATAAAGTACCTTTTATAGGTATTCGTATCTTGTCTAATACTGATCTGCACAACCAAGATTTTGATCCACAAACAGCTGTTGATTGTCAGCAATTTGTGATTGATTACACTAAAAAAATTATCATGATGCGTAATTAAAAAACATAAAAAAAACTAGCAAGGGTGATATCAATACCCTTGCTAATCTATTCATCATAATAAATTAATAAACCGTAATAAAAATTAACCTAGCATCACGCCCACACTTAACAACGCCATCACCATTGCCGTTAGAAATCCTAACAATGGTCCAATAAAGCGTAGCCATGTTGAGTAACCTATACGCCCAATCGCCAAGCCCCCCATCACAACACCCGATGTCGGCGTTACTAAATTAGGCAAACCAGAAGCTGATTGAAAAGCGGTGACAACTAACTCACGACCAACCCCTGCAAAATCTGCTAATGGTGCCAAGATTGGCATTGATAATACAGCAAGCCCAGACGATGAAGGCACCACTAAACACAATACCGCTTCTATCCAATAAATAGCGTTAATAAATAAGATTTGTGGTAAGCCAACTAATAAACCTTCTGCAAAATTTAAGATAGTATGGGTGATATTACCGTCGTCCATCACCACCACTAATCCACGAGCAATGGCAATAATTAAAGCAACACCTAATAAATCTCGCGCACCATTAATAAAGCTATCGGTAATTTCAACTTCTGATAATTTACCCACTAAACCTGCAACAATACTTGAACCAATAAATAATGCAGAAAGCTCTGCCATCCACCAGCCTTCAGCTGCAACACCCCACATCATAATCGCAAAGGTTAATCCAAAAATAGCTAACACAATTTTACGGGTTAACGTCAGTTCAGGCGCACTTTCACCACTGCCATGTAAAAAATATTCTTTATTAGCTTCACCTTGCTCTGCAACTAAAGATAATGATGGATCGCGTTTTACTTTATCTGCGTAACGCATTACATAAATAACACACGCTAGCCAACCAATAATAAGAATCGCAAGGCGTAGTCCAATGCCATCAACAAAGTTAATTTCAGCAGCATTAGACGCAATAACCGTTGCAAAAGGATTAATGGTAGAACCGAGACAACCAATCCCTGCACCCACCATAATAATCGCAACTCCCACAACGGAATCATAACCAGCCGCAATCATTACGGGGATCAGTAAGGCATAAAATGGAATTGTCTCTTCAGCCATACCATACACAGTGCCACCAAGCGCAAATAAACCCATTAAAATAGGAATCATCCAACGCTCTTTGCCCCCTAAGCGCACCATTGTTTTCGCAATACCCGCATCAATTGCACCAGTACGGGTCACAACAGCAAGATAACCACCTATTACCAATACAAATAAAGCAACATCCACCGCTCGCGCCATATAATTAGCAGGATCATAAAACCCTTGAATCGGTGCCATTAATATATCAAGAAAACCTTGAGGATTCGCTTCAACTGTTTGGTAAGAACCAACTAGTGGCACCATTTTTCCCAAGGTTTCATTATTAACCATTTGATACTGACCCGCAGGGATCAACCATGTTAATGCAGCCATTAAGACAGTAAGTAGCATTAAAATCGTGTAGGCTGACGGAAATTTAAGCGTTTTCATACAGATATCCTTAAATATTGGGACACTATTCTTAGCGTCCCATTAGAGATGGTGAATCCATCTTCTTGTTATGCAACGAAAGTCATCATGTCAGTAACCAGCATTCCGTCGAGCCCCATTTGTTTTAATGTACGCCCTTCTTTAAAATAATCCGCGTTGTTATAAGCATTATCAATATGCAGACAGGCGGTAATGATCGGTGTTTGAACTCCTGTTAATTGTGCAAATTCATAGCATGGAACCAATAAATAAGCCGCGTCCTCAGTGATATAACGATTACTTGAACAATTAGGAGCACTGTTTAATTTACCGTGAGTTTCAGAAGTCCGATTAACGTCATATACCGTTTTGCACTCCATGTCATACAGCGCATTCATCGCATCCAATTCTGTCGTTAAATGCAACCCTAATGCTTGACCAATGGCTAATCGCTCTGTTTCCATTACCGCAGCAGCGCGTGCTGTTGATACCGAACAACAGTCTTTGTAATAATTAAATTGACCGTCAAAATTCTCTAATAAACCCATATTTAAGGTAGTGAGTAATGGATGACCACCAAAATTAATATTTTCTAACCCCGCCATAATTACATTATCTAAAGCAGTTAATGGCAATGGCATCAATGGTTGTAAACGAGCAATTGCGGCTAGTGTGCGAGTGCCTGGTAAAGCCGCCACTGGAAGGTGAGTTTTCATGCCTAAAATAGCTAATTCAGCAGGACCAACAATACGGGTCGCCCATGGAATAGAAATTGCGTCAACGAAGGTAATATCGATATCCTGATAGCCTTCATCACACTTGATTTTATTTAACACTAACGACCCGTAATTGCCGGGCATAAGCATAATTAGCTGTCCGCTTTTTAAATGCGGTAACATTGAACGAAACAACGGTTCTTGAGCAAAAGAAGGGACAGGCAAAATCAATATATCAGCATAATCAACCGCTTGTTTTAAATCACGCGTGATAGTATCAATAGCTTGAAAACCTGCAAAAGATAATTCAACGTCATTACAAGAGGCTAATGCTGTGATTCCACCTTGCGCTTCTATGTCTGTTAATGGCTGATCAAATCCTGTTGCTCCATACAAGCATACTTCAGCCCCTTGCCGTGTCAGATGGTATGCAGCTGTTAGCCCTGCGTTACCTGATCCAATAATAGAAACACGCGTTGTCATGGTTATTCCTTAAGATGATGTTATAAGACAAAATCACATTAAGAAAAATAACGCCTAAAAAATAATACTATAATCAAAATAGGCTATGTCTTTAGGTTATAGACCAATCAAAAAAATAAATTTAAATATATTAAATACAAACAGTTAAAACAATAAAGAGAGTAACCATAATCAACAATACAATGTGATCTACTCCTCGATCGCTTTATGCCAAGCTATGCATAGGACCTATTTTTAGATAAATATCCATACTATCGGCCGTTAGCATAAACTGTTCAATAAACCGTTCAGCATGACGGTGAATTGGTCTTAACCCTGGATACAAGATAGTAAATTCAAACGCTAAATTAAAGGCTAACGGTCGCATCACCACATCACGAGTTTCATTAGCTAAATACGCGGTAAACGGATCAGTAATAGCGATCCCAACCCCTTCTGCGACTAAAGCGGCAGCAGTACTAGCCAATGAAACTTCAATTTGCTTATTAATTTTAATATCGTGACGGCGTAATAAATTATCAATACAACGCTGAATCATGTCTTTTTCATGCCTGATAACACATTCATTACCAAGATCGGTCACAGATATTGTTGCTTTTTGTGCTAATGGTGATGCCGCAGGAATTAATGCAACACACTCACATGTCACCGTTTGGCTATTAACCCCAGCAACATCTTCAGTCGTAAACGCAAAGCCAATATCCGTTGTTTGTGCTTGAATTTGACGCACTACATCTTCAGAACG
The DNA here is from genome assembly GCF_024529955.1 of Photobacterium toruni. Taxonomy (NCBI): domain Bacteria; kingdom Pseudomonadati; phylum Pseudomonadota; class Gammaproteobacteria; order Vibrionales; family Vibrionaceae; genus Photobacterium; species Photobacterium toruni. The sequence continues at coordinate 1,131,427 of NZ_AP024855.1, read as the reverse complement.
AAAGGTCTTTAAACCAATTTTAGTTTGGCAATTATGTTGTAAAAAATTGGCTAATATCCGCGGTAAAAAAGCATGAGATAGCACAGGCATAGCCGCAATGGTTAATGAGCCTAAATGATGGGTTCGAATCGCTTCAGCGGCACTGTCTAACCCATTAACAGCATCAAAAACTTTGGCAACCTCTAAATAAAAGGCTTGGCCTTCATCACTTAATATCAACCGACTACGCTGACGAATAAATAACTTAAATTTTAATTGTTCTTCCAAACTGGATAATAAGCGGCTTACCGCAGGTTGACTAAGATTCAATAATTCTGCCGCAGCAGTAACCGTTTGACATTCAACCACAGCACGAAAAGCGTGCAAATAAGATAACTTCATAAGCATTAACACACATATTAATAACGGTGCGTCATAATAAACATTGTTATTAATAAAAACCTTGATGTGTAATGCAAACTGGAAGTTCAAATCGTTGCTAGTATAAAAAACACAATTCGATTACACTCTAATGACTTACATTAGTGCTTATTTTGTTTTTTAAAAGGAATCATTCATGGGATTTTTTAATGCTATCTTAGGTAATGCTGGCGAGATGGATCTTGCTGATGCAACTGAAGAATTATCAACGATTCTTGGTCAAGATGAGCGCATCGAATTAGCGTATAAACTTATTCGCGATATGATTGTTTTAACAGATCGTCGTCTAATTTTGATTGATAAACAAGGCATGACGGGAAGAAAAGTGGAATACCGCTCAATACCTTATAAATCTATTACCATGTATACCGTTGAGACAACCGGTCACTTTGATCTCGACGCTGAGTTAAAACTATGGATTTCAGGTCAACATGATCCAATGACTCTTGAGTTTAACGGTTCAACCAATGTTTATACCTTACAAGGTCTCTTAGCCGCTAAAATAGCAGGAAAATAGCCGTTATTGGTAATAAAAACTAAGGGCGCTTGTTGATACAAACATAAGTTATATCTATCAACAGCAATATTATGCGCCCTTCTATTATGACTTATATATTTGCTCTCTTATATATTCACGCTAGCATTATTAAGCAACTGTGATTAACGCGGTCGCTAGAGCATCTATCTGTTGTTCTTGTAGCCCTGCTACATTAATACGGCCATCACCCACCGCATAAATAGCAAATTCATCACGTAATCGCATAATTTTCTCAGGCGATAAACCTGTCATTGAAAACATACCTTTATGATCAGCAATAAAGTTAAACTGATCACAACCTTTAGCGATTAATGTTTGAACTAGATTTTGGCGTAAACCAATAATGCGTTGTTGCATCATGATCAGTTCTTGTTTCCACACCGCAGTTAACATACTTGATGTTAATATATCTGCCACTAACGCTGCACCGTGATCTGGTGGCATGGTATAGCTGGCTCGTGCTAACGTCAAAATTCGACCTTTAGCTTTTTGCGCATTTGGCAATGTATCACCCACCAATAAGGCAGCGCCGGTACGCTCGCGATATAATCCAAAGTTTTTAGAACATGAAGTGGCGATCATCATTTCTTCAATGTTATCAGCCATGAATTTCAAACCAGCACTGTCTTTCTCAAGACCATCACCAAACCCAAGATACGCCATATCAACAAACGGCAGAAAACCATTCTTATTTGCTAATGCGGTGATCGCTTGCCAAGCTTCAAAACTGATGTCAGCTCCGGTGGGGTTATGACAACACCCATGCAGTAATACCACATCATTGGCTCCTGCTTGCGCTAACGCTGATAACATCGCATCAGTATTTACTTGTTTAGTATCACGATCAAAGTAAGGATAATATTTAACTTTTAATCCAGCGGCTTCCATCACAGGTCGATGGTTAACGTAACTTAAATCAGTTAACCATACAGTTGTATTGGCATTTGCAACATGCATTAGATCAGCCAGCATGCGTAATGCACCACTACCACCAGGAGTTTGAACCCCCGCAGTGCGGCTATGCGCGGAAGTATCGGCTAATAGCAGATCAATCATGCATTGATTAAAAACTTCACTCCCCGCAAGACCCACATAAGATTTTGTGGTTTGGGTTTGAAGTAAACGTTGTTCAGCTTGAGAAATAGCGGCCATAATGGGAGTCTGGCCGTGATTATTACGATAAACACCAATACCTAGATCCATTTTATGATCGCGCTGATCAGCATTATAAATTAACGATAATGACAATATGGGATCAGGTTGTGCAGGAGAAAGTTGTGAAAACATTAAGCAAATTCCGTTTATAGAGGCATGAATTTAAATTAGCATTTCAACTTCATGGCGTCATTAGAAAAATGCCATCACACACTTTAATTATTGCGAGTAGATAAAAATTGATTAAGCTAATCCCTATAACTTAATCAATGAACAATCAATAGCAGCTATGATTACCAAATGGTCTTATTATTGGGTAAATGTAGCAATGCTTGTAATGATGGTGCTGCTTCAAGTAGACGATATAAACGTTCACTGTGTTCTTCTAATAACTGACATGATAATTCAGTATCACGTGCTAATACTGCTTTCATCAGAGCTTCATGTTCTCCATTATCATGGTACTGTTTCTCAGGCGACAAACGAGCATTTAATAAAAAATGACGATAACGTTCTTGTTGATCGTAAATATGTGAAATCATATTCCTAATAAATTCAGAACCTTCACACGAAATTAAAGATAAATGAAACTCTTTATGGCGTAATTCCCATTCATCATAATCAAATAATGCTGATTCTGGATCTAAGCGATTTAGTTTATGAAAAGCAGTTAGAATCTGTAATTCCCAAGCCTCATCCCCTTTTTTAATAGCATCTTGCAAAGCCACATGACCTAATGCTAATCGAGTTTTTAAAATTCCTCGTAATTCATCAAGCGATACTTTCGCAACCCAAAAACCTTTTTGTGGCTTCATTGTTACGTATTTTTGCCACGATAGTTGCACCATCGCTTCTCGCAAAGGTGTACCACCTACTTGGTAGCGTTCTTTTAATTCACTCAGAATAAGTTTCTGTCCAGCTTCAAATTCACCACATAAAATGTCATGCCGAATTTGATACATTACTCGATCACTTATGGTTGCAAAGTTATCTTTATCAATATCAATCACTTAATCTTTACCCCATAACGAAAACACAAGTTAATACTATAAAAGTATATTAATATACCTCACATAGATATAAACACTCTTAATCTTATACTTATGACCACAATCTTTAGAAATTGTTACTTTTATGCTTTTTTATGAGTGATATAGCGTTATTTCTACCACATAAAAAATATAATACTCGACATTGATGTCTAACTTATCATTTATTTATGACTTATCGTGTTTATTCTATTGTTAGTATATTTATTATTAATCTCATCCTATTTAATTGGCATAGCCAGCAAGGTATATTTAGTTTAGCTATCATCTTATGGGCATTAGTCCCTCTGTTTGGACTGCATTATATAATTAAACAATATGAATGTTGTCATAATAAGCCACTGACTATGATTAAGTCATATTCCGCATGGATATTATTTTTTGCGTGGGTAACCTGTCTATGTTTTTCTACAATATATCCTTATTTTCTAAATATTATTAGTGATACTAATAGTCATTATATTTCCCTCTACATTTTTTTCCCTGCTGTTACACTATTTATCACCGCGATTGCTGCGTTCATCGCAAGTATGATGATGATTATTATCACCCACTTAATACGTTAATATTGACACTTTCTATATGACAAACAAGATACTGAACGAATATTATCATGACGACAACGTTACAATTATTGATAATAGATGATTAACGAGCCATTTTTTTAAGCTTTGATTAGCATATGTTACTATTATATTAACCCATCAAAGATAATACATTTAGATGCATTAAGACAAACTAACATGACTATGTAATAGCATTGTTATTCGCAATTTAATCGCTCACATTGATTTTTCCTTATATTATTAACTGGTGATTTTTACAACGACTCCGTTACAACAATTATTTTTAATATGTTGCATCACACTGTAAAAGTGTTGACATTATGAGTCAAAAAAATGACTAGCCCCTCAAAAAAAATAACATTAATTATCTAATTGATGGTTTCTTATCCACATCACGATCCCTTGCCTATCTATACGTTTAATTAGGATTATTTGATTCATTGGCAAGCCCCTTTAAACATGGTAAAAATACCGCAGCAATTTTCTTAACAATCCTAGCCATTAATTTCTTGTCGTTACCCTTAGAAAACTTCCGTGGTAAACAACATTAAATTGAATATAATATGGCAACAAATAATATGGCATTATTTGTGGTAGAATTTATTAGTCTACAAATTATTAATAAACCAGATACTGACATTGAATAATGCCGTACCTATAAATTAAACGTAAATAAAATGATTATTGGAGAATACATGAATCATTTGAATTTAATTCAAGAGCTTAAAGATCGCGGTCTGATCGCTCAAATTACGGATGAAGAAGCTTTAAGCGAGCGTTTAGCAAAAGGTCCGATTACATTATATTGCGGCTTTGATCCAACGGCAGATAGTTTACACCTAGGTCATCTGGTACCTCTACTTTGCCTTAAGCGCTTTCAAGAAGCGGGCCATAATCCAGTAGCTTTGGTTGGCGGTGCTACCGGTATGATTGGTGATCCAAGCTTTAAAGCGACTGAGCGTTCACTTAACACTTTAGATATTGTTGCTGATTGGGTTACGAAAATCCAACGTCAAGTTTCGCCTTTCTTAGATTTTGACAACGCAACTAACCCTGCTCGCATGGTAAACAACCATGACTGGTTTGGTAATATGGATGTATTAACATTCTTACGTGACATTGGTAAGCACTTCTCTGTAAACCAAATGATCAGCAAAGAATCTGTTAAGCAACGTATTAACCGTGACGAAGTAGGTATCTCTTTTACTGAGTTCGCTTACAGCCTGTTACAGTCTTACGACTTTGCAAGCATGAATAAAGACATGGGTATGGAACTTCAAATTGGTGGTTCTGACCAATGGGGTAACATCACAGCAGGTATCGACCTAACTCGTCGTATGAACCAACAGCAAGTATTCGGTATGACTGTACCGCTAATCACGAAGTCTGATGGTACTAAGTTTGGTAAAACTGAAGGCGGCGCTGTTTGGTTAGACCCAAGCAAAACTAGCCCATACAAGTTCTACCAATTCTGGATGAATACAGCAGATGCTGACGTATACCGTTTCTTACGTTTCTTTACTTTCCTTTCTGAAGAAGAAATTCAACAGATCGAAGAAGATGATCGTAACAGCGGTAAAGCACCTCAAGCACAACGTATTCTTGCAGAAAAAGCAACAGCACTAGTACACGGTCAAGCACAATTAGAAGCAGCACAAAACATTACACGCTGTTTATTTGAAAATGACCTTGAGCACCTATCTGAATCTGATTTTGCTCAACTAGCGCAAGATGGAATGCCAACAGCACAAGCATCTGGTGAAGACGATCTTCAGCAAGTACTTGTTAACGCTGAACTTGCAACATCTCGTAGCCAAGCTAAAACACACATTACATCAAACGCTATTATGGTTAATGGCGAGAAAGTAAGTGATGCTTACTACGCATTCCAAGATGCTGACAAACTGTTTGGTCGTTACACACTTATCCGTCGTGGTAAGAAAAACTACAGCCTTATCGTTTGGGGTTAATCCTTAACGCATAATCGCTGGCTATTTATATAGGTAACCACTTATATAGCTAGAAATAAAACCATCGCTACTAATAACAGCGGTGGTTTTTTATTATCAATGGCAATCTAATTTTATCATTCCGCATCCACTCACCTCTTTTACGCTCTCCATCGCACCTAAATCCTTTCCCATAAACACGATACCGCTAACACAATTTGATATTTTTATTAATAAATCCCCATTTAATTTGATTTAGCCCCAAGTCTTAGTCAACTGTTTACGTTTACAGTCATGGTATCCAATGACAACTTAAAGCTAAAATTATGTCTACAATTAATCAGCAACGCCTTATTAACCACTTTATTGAACTGATAAAAATCAACAGCGAATCACGCAATGAGAAAGCCATTGCTGAAACGCTTGTTGAACAATTAGGCGAGTTAGGTTTTAGTGTTCATCGCCTTCCCGTACCAGAAGCTATCTCTAATGGCTTTAATATCTATGCGCGTTTAGACGGCAACATCAATGATACTATTGCACTTAGTTGCCATATGGACACCGTTAACCCAGGTAATGATATTGAACCTATTATTGAAAATGGTGTGATTCGCTCTAAAGGTGATACTATTTTAGGTGGTGATGATAAATCAGGTATTGCAGCAATAATGGAAGCAGTACGTTGTATTCAAGCTGACAACCGTGATCATAAAACAATTGAATTGGCTTTCACGGTTCATGAAGAAGGTGGCTTACAAGGCTCTAAACTGTTTGATATGAGCTACATTACAGCAAACAAGGCGATTGTATTAGATTCAGGCGGTGCAATTGGGGCAATTGTAACAACAGCACCTGGTCAGCAAAGCTTAAAAATCACTATTACAGGTAAACCTGCCCATGCGGGTTTAGCACCAGAAGAAGGCATTAATGCGTTAACTGTTGCTGCTGACGCTATTACTTCGATGCGTTTATCACGTATTGACGAAGAAACTACGGCTAACATTGGCGTTGTTCAAGGTGGACAAGTTACTAATATTGTAATGCCTTCACTATATCTTGCTGCAGAAGCGCGCTCTTTAAATGATACTAAGCTTGAACGTCAAACTGCACATATGATTGAAACCTTTGAGCAAGCAGCAACGAAACACGGTGCTCAGATCAATATCGAATCTCATCGTGCTTATAATGCTTATCATATTGAAGATACTGATCCACACGTACAAAGTATTATGGCGGCATTTAAATCTAACGGTTTAACGCCATTCACCAAATCAACGGGTGGTGGCAGTGATGCCAATGTATTTAATGGTAAAGGTTTAAAAACAGTCAATGTATCAACGGGAATGAGTAAAGTTCATACGACGGAAGAATTTATTACTGTTGATGATATGACAAAAATAACTGAATTTATGTACACTTATTTATGCAGCAATAACTAATACTTATACAAAAAAACAATAACAAACAAAATAACAACAATGTCTTACTTGTTTTTATCAATTATAATAACAGGTGAGGCATTGTATTTTAAATTATACTTATTAAGCTAAATAATAACGTTATGTACTTAACAATTAATACTATCGTGCTGCAAAAATAAGTCTCTATCAGAATAGATTTAAATAGCATATACTTCTAAAGCCAGTTTGTTATTATACTTGTTGAATAGTAAATACTATAGATAAACTCTATATTTACTATAAGAATTACTTTAGATATAGATTGCAATACTCTAAATAGAAGATTTAACGATGGATATTCAAAAGCTTACACCTACAGAAAAAGATCTATTTATTCAAATATTATCTGAGTGTTATCAGCGATTAACAGCCGCTAAAATAGAAGCAAATGAACTCACAAAAGAAGGGTTTCAATTACTCTTTCAATCTGTTTATAAAAATATTAATAGGAATTATAACTATGAGTAAGATTATTATAAACTGCTGGTTCGATATTGAGGCGTAACTACTTCTCTTGCTTGTTAAAAGTATATACGCCTTAATAAAAATTGATTATTTACCGCGATAATAATGTTGAGCAATAAAAGGCATTTGTGTCACTATCATCGGTAATCGTTTACCCCGTACCTCTGCAAATAAAACCGTATTAAGCTCACTATGCATTAGTGCAACATAGCCCATCGCTACAGGCATTGCTATTGATGGTCCAAATGTTCCACTCGTTACAACCCCCACTTGGTTATTATTACCATCAAATAATAAACTCCCTTCTCGCACTGGCGCTTTAGTTTGCCCAACTAACCCCACCCGCTTACGACTTATTTCTTTAGTTTCTATCTGAGCTAAAATAATATCGGCACCAATAAACCCCCCCGCACGATCACCATCGGTTCGACGATTTTTACTTACTCCCCATAATAAACTCGCCTCAACAGGTGTAGTGGTCTTATCAAGATCATGGCCATATAAACACAAGCCACACTCTAAACGCAGTGAGTCACGAGCGCCAAGTCCAATCCATTCAACATCGTGATCGTCAAGTAATATGGTGGCTAACGTAACAGCATGTGAATTCGGTACTGAAATTTCAAAACCATCTTCACCAGTATACCCAGAGCGGCTAACATAACACTCTTGTCCTAATAGCTCGAGACGAACAGCGTCCATAAATACCATATCACGTACATGAGGATTTATTTGAGCCAGTACATCAACCGCTTTAGGTCCTTGCAATGCTAACAACGCTCGATCATGTATCACTTCAAGTTCCACATCTGCTAATAAATGAGCCTGTAAGTGAGCAATATCTTTCGTTTTACACGCGGCATTAACCACCACAAATAGATGATCCCCGAAATTTGTCACCATTAGATCATCTTCAATACCACCACTATCATTGGTAAAAAAAGCATAACGCTGTTTTCCTTCAGGCAAATCAACAATATCAACAGGTACTAATGTTTCTAGCATTTTAGCTGCATTTTTACCACGTAACCGTAATTGTCCCATATGAGAAACATCAAATAATCCCACTGCATTGCGACAATGAAGATGCTCTTTTTTAACGCCTAATGTGTACTGTACTGGCATTTCATAACCAGCAAATGGCACCATTTTAGCGCCCATATTGACATGCATAGAATACAACGGAGTTTGTAATAAATGTTGAGACATGATGATCTACTCCCAGTAGCAACAAAGGTTATCCAATGATTGTTTTACCCTACCAAAAGCACTATAGGAACGGAAAAGCCAAAGACTTATATCTTGATCAGATCCGCAATATTGTTAAATAGCCATGACAACAAGCAAACGCTTACGTAGAATTTAAATCAATGAAATAACATTTACCCTTTAAAAATAAATAATAACAATATTAATTAACATAATGTCTCAACAATCTGCAACTAAGGAGTATAGATATGGAAATGACACTAAAATTTACAGCCAGCCATGAGTGGATTCGTGATAACGGTGACGGCACGATTACAATGGGCATTTCAGATCATGCGCAGAAATTATTAGGTGATGTCGTTTTTGTTGATCTTCCTGATATTGGTGATGTCACTGATGCAGGAAAGACCTTTTCATTGGTAGAATCGGTTAAAGCCGCCTCTGATATTTATGCTCCCGTTACTGGACAAATTCTAGAAACCAATAGCTCATTAGATGATAACCCTGAGCTAATTAATGAAGATCCTTACAATAGCGGTTGGATTGCAACCATTAAATTAGATGATCTATCGCAGCTCAACGAGTTAATCGACAGTGATACTTACCTTGCTTCCATCGTTGAAGAATAATGCCACCGCCAAGGAAAGAAAGATGACTTCGACCACACTGCTCAATACTCTCAGTGATGATACTCGTTTTGCTCAGCGCCATAATGGTCCTAGCGTATCGCAACAACAAAATATGCTAGCAAAAATTGGCGCATTGAGTATTGAACAGCTCATCCAACAAACAATTCCGGCTTCTATTGCATTACCGCAACCCATGTCGTTACCACCAGCACAAAGTGAAGCGAATATGCTCGCCTCACTCAAAAAAATAGCAGCAAAAAATATCATCAATAAAAGTTATATTGGGCAAGGATATTATAATACTCATACTCCAAATGTTATTTTACGTAATATCTTGGAAAATCCGGGGTGGTATACCGCCTACACTCCTTATCAACCTGAAATATCACAAGGTCGTTTAGAATCATTGCTTAATTTTCAGCAAGTGATTATCGATATGACAGGTATGGATCTGGCTAATGCGTCATTACTTGATGAAGCAACTGCAGCCGCAGAAGCGATGACGCTATGTCTACGTGCAGGTAAAAACAAAAGTTCACAGTTCTTTATCGCAGCCAATGTTCACCCACAAACCATTGATGTCGTTAAAACTCGTGCTCACTTTATTGATGTCGAGGTTATTGTTGGTGAACCTCAACAACTCAACGATCACCACGTCTTTGGTGCATTATTACAATACCCAGCAACTAACGGTCAGATTGATGATTTAACGGATATTATTACCAGTGCACACAATAACAAAGCCTTAGTCATCGTTGCCAGTGACCTATTAGCCCTCACTTTACTAACACCACCAAGTGAAATGGGGGCAGATGTAGTGATTGGTAGCGCACAACGGTTTGGTGTTCCAATGGGGTTTGGTGGACCACATGCTGGTTTTATGGCAACTAAAGATCAATACAAGCGCACTATGCCAGGGCGAGTCATTGGCGTATCAAAAGATACCAAAGGTAACCGCGCTCTACGCATGGCAATGCAAACTCGTGAACAACATATTCGTCGAGAAAAAGCGACCTCTAATATTTGTACAGCTCAAGCATTACTGGCTAATATGGCGGCTTTTTATGCGTTATATCATGGTGCTGAAGGCCTTAAAAAAATTGCTCGTCGAGTGCATCACCTCACGGCAATATTAGCCGCAGGTTTACGTGATAATGGCTTCATTATTGAAAATAACACCTTCTTTGATACCCTCACATTACTGACAGCTGAGCATACTGATAGCCTCTATCAACAAGCATTAGATGCAGGCATTAACCTTCGTAAATATAATCATAAACTTGGCATTAGTATTGATGAAACCACATCAACCGATGACATTGAAGTGTTATTGACCTTATTAACTGGCAAGGTTTTATCAATTGATCATTACAGCACGCTAATTGCGACAGCTGAATTTGCCGCAATTCCTCTCCGTTGCCAACGTCAAAGTGATTACCTAACGCACCCTGTTTTTCATCGCTACCATAGCGAAACCAACATGATGCGTTATATGAAACAACTTGAAAATAAAGATTATTCACTGACTCATGGCATGATCCCTCTTGGTAGTTGCACCATGAAACTCAATGCAGCTACTGAAATGATCCCTGTGACATGGCCTGAATTTGGTCAATTACACCCTTTTGCACCTGATTGTCAAACGTTGGGTTATCAAGAGTTAGCTCAAAAGCTCTCAGCGATGTTATGCACTATTACAGGTTACGATGCCATCTCACTGCAACCTAACTCAGGCGCACAAGGTGAATACGCGGGTCTAATTGCCATTCAACGTTACCACCAAGCAAATGGTGATAATCACCGTAATGTATGCTTAATTCCAAGCTCAGCACATGGCACCAACCCAGCCTCTGCAGCGATGGTGTCAATGCAAGTGGTGGTGGTAGGCTGTGATGAGAAAGGCAATATTGATCTCAATGATTTGCAAGAAAAAATAGATCAACACCGTGATAATTTATCCTGCATTATGATCACTTACCCTTCAACCCATGGTGTCTATGAAGAAGGTGTTCAACAAGTTTGTGAACGTGTCCATGCAGCGGGCGGTCAAGTCTATCTTGATGGGGCTAACATGAATGCACAAGTGGGATTAACAAGCCCGGGGTTTATCGGTTCAGATGTCTCCCATCTCAATCTTCATAAAACCTTCTGTATTCCTCATGGTGGTGGTGGCCCAGGAGTTGGTCCTATCGGAGTTAAATCACATCTAAGTCCATTTTTACCCGGACATATTGATAATCAACAATCACAGAATAATCAATATGCGGTATCAGCAGCAGCATTGGGTTCTGCCTCAATTTTACCGATTTCATACGCTTATATTTCGATGATGGGTGAAGCTGGACTAAAACAAGCTACTGAGCTAGCAATTTTAAATGCTAACTATGTCATGGAACGTTTACGACCACATTACCCTATTTTATATCGAGGAACACAAGGTCGCGTCGCCCACGAATGCATTATTGATATTCGTTCAATTAAAGCTGCCTCTGGTATTTCAGAAGAAGACATCGCTAAACGATTAATGGACTATGGCTTCCATGCACCAACAATGTCATTCCCTGTAGCTGGCACATTAATGATTGAGCCTACAGAGTCTGAAGACATTACTGAATTAGATCGTTTCTGTGAGGCGATGATCGCTATTCGCAAAGAGATTCATCAAGTACAGACAGGTGAATGGCCTTTAGATGATAATCCATTAGTGAATGCTCCCCATACTCAAGCAGATCTTCGAGTTAGTGAATGGGGACATTGTTATAGCCGTGATATTGCTTGTTTCCCATCAATACATACTCAAAATACCAAGTATTGGCCAAGTGTTAATCGAGTTGATAATGTTTTTGGGGACCGTAATTTAATTTGCTCATGTGTAAGTATTGATGCATATATGAATAAGTAATGCAACGACTCAATACCGTCATCACATTATAATAATAAAGGCGAATCTATCTTTTGATTCGCTTTGGTTATATTTAAACTGATATTTTGATAAAAACATCAAAAACCCCCCTGACAACACATATCAAACAACGTAAATATTACTCATAAATATTAATGCCAAAAGCAAACAAATCACTATACAAGTCATTCTCTTTGATCAAATATAAAGCAATATGCATATGATCATAAAAGGACTTATTGATGTATTCATTTTTAAACTCCACACATTCACTAAATGAACGATTAAATCTGTTTGTTGCTTCTACTCAAAAGCTCTATCCAGAAATTATTGGGATTGCAGTTACACGAATAGATGACTACGATAATTTATATTCTGTTTATCGCAGTCCTGATTATGGCAATAATTTTCCGACCTTTATTTCATCAATTAGCCTATCACCGCGATTAAATAATATACGTTTATCATTAGAGCCAAGTATTATTGATAACATGCTGTCTCATCAATCATCGGTGAAAGAGATCCATTTGCGATTATTACAAAGCAATTGTATTTCAAGTATGGCATGTCCAATTTATACTAATGATACTTTTATTGGGGTCTTATTCATCAATGCTAAAGTGAAGGATTTCTTTAGTGAAAAAATGGATTATTTCACTACCTTTTCAATTCTACTCACGTTACTTATCACTGATAATTTTAACAATAAAAAAGCATTCCACTCTATTGTTAAAACTGTTTTATTATTAAGTCACCATAAAGATCCAGAAACTCAAAATCATTTAAAAAGAGTGGCTGAATATAGTCGCTTAATCGGCCTTTTTTTAGCCAAAAAAGGTCAATGTCGCGGTGATTTTGTTGAGTCTGTTTATCACTTTTCAGACATGCATGATATTGGAAAATCTTTAATTCCAGAAGAGATCTTATATTCAACTGAAATATATACAGATAAAGAAAGAGCAATAATGAATCAACACACAGATTTAGGTTGCCAATTATTATCTAATATATTAACCACATTTAAATATGAAAATAATCAAGAACTTAATATTATTCTTAATATTATTCGTCATCACCATGAGCGTTATGATGGTAAAGGTTACCCTGACAAGTTGAAAGGATCAGATATTCCACTAGAAGCACGTATTGTAACCGTTGCCGATGTTATTGATGCATTATTAAGTCATCGACCATATAAAAAACCATGGTCAATTGAAGATGTCGAATTGTATTTGATTAATGGCTCAGGAACGCTATTTGATCCCCTTTGTATTGATGCAATTTTACATTCACTTGATAAAATCACACAGATCCAAAAACGCTACCCTGACATTATTAAAGAAACCCCCTCCATCTAATATTTTTTAAAAATGCTATTTACCTTACCTCAAGCTGATGATTAACAAATAGTCGAACTAAACATAGGGTTCACTATCAATCACAGCTTGAGCTGTAATTTTATCCCTGCAGCTATCACAAAACTCAATGATTATTTCCAATCTCTTTTGCCCCCTCCTACAGACTGTTACTGCTCTCACATTTTTAACTTACCAAAGACCATCAATACGTTGAATATCATTGCGACAGATAACATTTATCTATGTGATATGCATTTCATCTATGGCTACCTAAGATAAATAGTATTTCACCATATACAACCAAAGACCTATGATTATCTCAATAACATTCGCCTTATAAATGGGCAAATCTGTATCGCAGGAAACACTCGAGAGAGACTGCTTAATAACAAACATAAGCTATTGATACTAATAAGATTATATAACAACATAATTTTATTAGTTTAAACCTCTCCCCCTATTTAGGAGCAATAAAATGATTAAGAAATTATCACTTGCCGTTTCAGCAGCCCTATTACTTAGTAACACAGCAATAGCTGCAGAAAACATCGTTATTGGCGTTGAAAAAAGCTATGTTCCTTACTTCACCGAACTTGCAAAGCAGTTCAATAAAGGCAAAGACTTTAAGGTTGAAGTAGCAGCAACAAGCATGTTTGATTTACTGGCAGCGCTACCAACTCAAAAAGGCAACATTGCTGATATTTTCATGATCCCAAATGACCGTATTGGTGAACTAGCGGATCAACATTTAATTGCTCCAACCAACTTTACCGTTAATGGTTATACAGATGCTGCAACCAACGCATCAACCTATAACGGTCAAACCTACATGCTTCCAATGTCTACAGATACAACTTTGTTTCTGTATAACAAAGACATGATAAAAGAGGCACCCAAAACACTGAAAGAAATTCCACCGTCAGAATGGGCTGCAAAATTTACTGATTTCTACTTCACTGGCGGTCTATTTATGTCTAATGGCGGCTATATTTTCAAAGACAATAATCCACAAGACATTGGTTTAAATACACCAGATTCAATCAAAGCAGGTTTAGCGGCTCAAAGTTTATATAACAGCGGCGTAAGTCACTGGACACTCATGCAAGATGATACCGTTGCTTATGACATCATGATGAAATACTTCATGGAAGGAAAAGTAAAAGCCATTATCAACGGCCCATGGGCAATTGCTGATATCGAAAAAGCCGGTATTAATGTTGGTGCAGCACCGATTCCAAGTTGGGATGGCAGCCATCCATATAAAGCCTTAACCGGTACAAAAGGAATGACCGTTAACGGTTACAGTGATAACAAAGAAGGTGCTCGTGCTTTCATCAAGTTCTTAGCAACACCTGAGAATGCAAACAAATGGTACACCGACACTCGCGAAGTATCACCTAACCTATCTGTTAATTACAAAGAAGGCTCTCTACACAAAGCTATCTTTGATGCGACAAATATCGGCCAGCCTATGCCAAGTATTCCTGAGTTCATGAAGGTATGGGGACCAATGAAAACAGGTCTTGCTCAAATCGCACAAGGTCAAAATGTAAAAGCAGTACTCAATGCAACCGTTGATACTATCGAAATTGATATCGAAGACATGTAATTCACGCCACTTTAATTCTTGATCTATTTGCACGATGCGGAACCACTCAGCATCGTGCAATACAAAGACATGGCATATCTACACAACATTAATAAATAAGTAGGTTATTTACATGAGTCAACCGTTTATATTCTGGCTCTCTATGCTGATTCCAGGTAGTGGCCATTTTGCACTACATCGAACACGAGAAGCACTATTTGGATTCTCTATATTGGCTTTAGAGATATTGGTTTTTATTCAATTTACCCTGCCTAATTTCCGTCTATTGGCTGTCAAACAACCTAATGGGAAAATCACCATCGGTGCAGAGCGCTTTGTCGATGATTCTTTCCTTATTATGGTAGGTTCAACCGTTGGCGCAATGATGATCTTGGTCTTTTTCGCATTACATTACGCTTTTGCTCGTGATGCAAAAGATGTAAAAAGACAGATAGATGAATCTGGTTTTGCGATTACCTTTACTGAAAAAGTACGTGGGTTATCACACGAAATCGTACCTAATCTCATTACTGCACCTAAGTTTATCTTACTGTTTGTTTTTGCTTTATTACCTGCAATTGTTTCTATTGTCGTTGCTTTTACTAACTTTAAACGCCCTGTTTTACCACCAGCATTTCTTATTGAATGGAAAGGCTTTACCAACTTTGAACGTCTGTTCACTAATGAGCGAACAGCGGCAGCATTTCAAGAAACGTTATCTTGGACTCTTACATGGACTTTCTGTGCTTCAGCACTCACCATCGTTCTCGGTACTGTTCTTGCAGTTGTTGCAAACAATAAGCACATCAGAGGAAAGAAGTTCTTTCGCACTGTGTACATTTTACCTTGGGCGGTTCCTGCTTTTTTAACCATTCTTGTTTTCCAACTTTTCTTCTCAAAGATTGGTGGCATGAACACCATGGTTATTCCATTTTTCACAGGTAATGAATACGATGTAAGCACTGCTATTGGCTTTTTCCTAAACGCTGATTACGCCAAAATTACCATTATCTTAATCCAAGCGTGGTTAGGCTTCCCTTATGTATTTATTCTAGTAACGGGCGTATTACAAACCATTCCTGATGATTTATATGAAGCGAGTGCAATCGATGGCGGTAACGCATGGACCAATTTCTTCGATATCACTCTCCCCTTGATATTAATAAGTGTTGCTCCGGTATTTATTACCCAATTTACCTTCAACTTTAATAACGTCACCATTGTATACATGTTGGGTGAAGCGACAGTTCAAACCGTTGGGTCAATCTACAAACCGCTCGATACCATTTCATCTTTAGGTTTCCGTTTAATGATGGATGCGAAATACAACGAAGCGGCGGTATACACCTTAATCACCAGTACTGTTGTCGGTGCCGTAGTCTTGTATTCATGGCTAAAAGCAGGTGCCTTTAAAAATGAGGAGGTTATGTAATGGACAGTGCAATCCCTTTAGCGCGCCAAATCAAAGTGAAACGTTTAAACCGCCACGTTATTACTAAAAATATGGGTGTTATCTTTAGTTATGCGTTTCTAATTTCTATGGCAGTGATCATTCTGTACCCGATTTTAGTGACATTAATGAGTGCGTTTAACGTCAGTAACTCGCTCTACTCTACCTCGTTCTTTCCTGAGAATTTCAGTTTAACTGAGAATTTTATCCATCTTTTCAATAATACGCCTTATTTAAGTTGGTATCGCAATACCTTCTTAGTATCGATAATTACCATGATCCTCTCTACGTTTATCGTGACCATTTCGGGGTTTGTTTACTCTCGTTATCGTTACCAATCACGTAAGAGTGCATTAATGTCATTGCTGATCATTCAAATCATTCCATCAGGCAGTGGCTTAATTGCTCTGTATGCAATTGCGAATTCTATCGGTATTTACAGCTCAGCCAACGCCACACTATATACGTATATCTTTATGATCCTCATCTACACCACAGGTGGCATCACAATGAATACGATTTTAATGAAAGGTTATTACGATTCGATTCCTCGTGCGTTAGATGAATCCGCAAAAATTGATGGTGCAACTCAACTGCAGATCTTCAAAGAGATCCTATTACCATTAGTTAAACCAATGATCATGGTTATCGCCATCTTCTGCTTCTTAGGTCCAATTGGCGACATCATCATGCCTAAGTTCCTGATTGCAAGTATGGATTCAGAAGCGAAAACACTGGCAGTTGGTCTTATGGGTCTTATCAATAACATCAAAGAATCTAGCTACAACGTATTCGCAGCAGGCGCGGTCTTAGCAGCAATTCCGCCTGTTCTCGTTTTCTATAAATTTCAAGATTATATCGTGGGCGGCTTAACGTCTGGTGGAGTAAAAGGCTAATGAGCAAAATTTCATTAAGAAACATCAATAAAAAATACCCAAATTCTGATACCTGCTCGGTACGGGATTTCAATCTCGATATTGAAGAAGGGGAATTCATTGTTCTTGTCGGGCCATCAGGCTGTGGTAAATCCACCACCCTACGTATGATTGCTGGCTTAGAAGACATTACCGATGGCGAATTCATTATCGATGGCAAAGTAGTCAATGATGTCAGCTCAAAAGATCGTGATATTGCGATGGTATTCCAAAGCTACGCGCTGTACCCACACATGTCGGTACGAGACAACATTGGTTACGGCTTAAAATTACGTAATTACCCAAGTGATGAGATTAAAAACTCGGTTGATAATATTTCTGACGATTTATTTTTAAAAGAGTACCTAGAGCGTAAACCAAAAGAGTTGTCAGGCGGACAGCGTCAACGTGTGGCTTTAGGCCGTGCCATGGTTCGTACCCCTAAACTGTACCTAATGGATGAACCGTTAAGTAACTTGGATGCGAAGTTACGTACTACAACCCGTACTGAAATTTCTCGTATGCACAGAGCTAAGGGCGCAATCACCATTTACGTAACTCATGATCAAGTTGAAGCAATGACCATGGCGGATCGCATCGTATTAATGTCGATGGGTGAAGTTCAGCAAATTGGTTCTCCAAAAGAGCTATTTACTAACCCTAAAAACTGTTTTGTTGCGACTTTCATGGGTATGCCATCAATGAACCTTATTGAAGGAATGTACGAAGGTGGCCAGTTCATGTGTCCTTCTTTCACGATTACCTTAAATGAAAGTGACCAACAGATCTTAAACGACACAGGCTACAACGGAAAATCAGTGACGTTAGGCGCACGCTCTAGTGCCATTCGTTCTGGCAAGAAATACCGCGATGCGTTCCCTGATTGTTGTTTTGAAGTCACCGCACTTAACAGCGAATACTTAGGCGATGCGATCAACGTGTTCTTTAATGCCGCACCAATGAACATGTTTGTAGGCACACTGGGCACCGGTGAACCAGATGTAGAGATCGATGAAAAAATCACCTTAGTTATCGATAACACCAAGCTGCATTTCTTTGATACTGAGACGGAAGAGTCCATCAAGTACTCAATCAAATCTGCTGAATTTAAGAAATAGAACATAACCACTTTTATTGCCCTCTCTCCATTGAGGGCAATAAACCGTACTTGATAGCACATATTTACACCGTAAAGAAAGGAATCACATTTTGAATTTTCGCGGCCAACTTCAACGCATTCACGACTATATGCTTCATATTGCTGTCGCTGTCGTTATTTTCATTACCGGCTTTATCATTGCTTACAGCAGCCTTCCTAAGCCATCTTTTGACTACTCAACCTTTACTGAGCAGCAGCAAAATTTTAAACAATGCGTAAATAATGATGAGTTATTTGCCTCAGCACAACGGTTTGAAAATAACTATTTAAGCCTGCCGCTAGAAACCATTAATACCCAATACAAAGCCCTGCGTGATCAAATCCCAAGTGATTGCGGTTCGTTTCATGTAGAAAGCAGTTATGAACAATTGCAAGAAATGGCATTACCTGTATTAGCCGAAGCCCAGCGCTTTTATGGCACTCAAAACGTCAAAGCCGTGAATGCCGTATATACCACGCCTTCTCAATACAATGCACTGCTTACCCAGCCTCAACCTTATCTGTTTTTCATTTCTGATAGTAAGCAAGAACGCATTGCGGCATTCAAAGTAACACCAACCAAAAATGACGTCCAAATTACCTCGCTGTGGGGATATGAACAGAGCCAAGATCTCGCGTATACCCAAGGTGAAGTGCAAAAACTGTTACTCGTTTATAACGAAATTAAAAGCTAACTATAAACTCCCTCGTTAATTTAACACCTAGAGCGTGAATAAAATAAACACGGGATAACATTTGATATTTAATTGTAAGGTTCACATGAAAATCTCTCTTTCTAAAGCAAATTTTCGCGACATGGATCGCCTTGAAGAATCGAACTACCTGCTAACAAATGGACTAGGTGGTTATTCTTCTCTTACTCTTGCAGGCTCTTGCAGTCGAAGTGATCATGCGTTGTTTATGGCAAGCCTTGTTGCACCAAACAATCGCTTTAATTTTATACGTCATTTAGATGATCGCATTACATTAGCGAGTGGCGAAGCTCACCCACTGTCTTCACAAGCCAATGTCAACCCGTATGACACTGTCGATTCAACGCTATTATTTGATAATTTCAGTCAAACTTATCTTCCTGAATTTACTTATGGTATTCGCGGTATTGAAATCACCAAAACCATTGTGATGGCTCAAGGGGTAAACCGTCTTGCAGTTAAATATCAAATATTCAATCCATTGAAACAAGCATTTACGTTGAATGTAACACCAAAATACCACTTCTGTGCAAAAGGGCAGAACCTATCAAGACAGCAAGAATTTACCCATCAAGAAGGTAAAATCAGCAGTAATGGTCAGACATTAGCGTATCGTCACAACGGTGCTGATTCAGCATTAGAGAATCCTCGTTATGAAGCGGGTCTTTACTTCTCTTATGATGCTCGAGATGGTCGTCCTGCAACAGATGCTCAAATAGCGCTTCATACCATTGCCTTTGTAGGCACTGAAACGCACGAACAATTCTCGATTGTGTTTGAAGCACAAGAAGATCGCGCCGTTTCTCTAGAAGCGCAGACTGCCGATGAAATGATTAACGCAGAAATTAAGCGTCAACAAACCTACATTGAACACTCAAAACTACACAGTATTTTTGGCAAGCAATTAGTTCGTGCCAGTGAGCAATTTGTGGTAGATCGTGACTCGACTGAATCAAAATCAATCATTGCAGGCTACCCATTCTTTGCCGATTGGGGTCGTGACACCATGATTGCATTATGGGGCTGTAATTTATCGACCAATCAATTTGAAGACGCAAGACAGATCTTCCGTACCTTTATCCGTTACGAACGCCGTGGCGTTTTACCAAATCTTTTCCCTGAAGCTGGGGTTGAGCCAATGTATAACACCATTGATGCCTCGCTACTCTTCATTGTTAGCTTATATGAATATTACCAAGCGAGCGGCGATCTGGAGTTTATCCGTGATGAAGCATACGAGTGCATGACTAACATTTATCAGCATTATCGTAACGGTACTGACTTTGAGATTAAGATGCTTGATAACGGCTTGATCAGCGGCGGCAGCGGTTTTGATCAGCTTACTTGGATGGACATTCGTTACGGCGATATCGTACCAACCCCAAGACACGGATGTGCAGTAGAAATTAACGCGCTTTGGTTTAATGCGCTCTCTATTTTGAATTTCTTTAATCAAAAGCTGAATAAGCCGATGCCAGAATTACCTGCACTGGTAGAGCAAGTAAAAACCACCTTTAACGATGAGTTTTACAATGATGCAGGATACTTAAATGATTGGATTAAAGAGGGCGAAGTTAATCAACAAATCCGCCCAAATCAAGCCTATGCCGTTGGTTTACCTTTCCCTATTTTAAGCCAAGAAAGAGCACGTTCAGTCATTCTTACCATTTATAAAGAGTTGTATTCACCGTTAGGTTTACGCTCGCTTGCAATGAGTGATCCTGAATTTAAAGCAGTATGTACAGGCTCGCATTTTGACCGAGACATGGCCTACCACCAAGGCACAGTTTGGGGCTTTATGATTGGTCAATTCTTAATGGGGATCTTACGTCAATTCCCACAAGATAAAGACTTAGTTCGTATTGTGGAGCAGTTTATTGCACATAACCAAGATGGCCTATATGAAGGGTGTATTGGTCAATTGGCTGAAATCTATGATGGTTACGCACCAAGTCAATCTCGTGGTTGTTTTGCTCAAGCGTGGAGCGTCAGTGAAGTATTACGCGTTGTGAAATATTACGAACAAACGATTCAAAAGTAACATTGATTATCCATCACGTACTTATACCAATCTAGATAAATACTTGCTTAACGCTTATTTAGATTGGTTTTTTATTAAACGGAATTAGTTATGATCACAAAAGCCGCAATTTATCATCGTTCTCACTCTAGCTACTCATACATGTATGATAAAGAAACTCTTCATTTACGCATTCGTACCGCAAAAGGCGAAGTCGATAACGCCACATTACGAATTGGTGATCCATACGATTGGACATTCGGTGGCGGTGGCGGCAACCTCAATGCAGAAGATGCGATGGGTTGGAGTGGCGGCGAAAACTTTGTCATGAAAAAAGAGTGTGAAACAGAATTGTTTGATTACTGGTTCTGCGAAGCGCAACCGCGATTTTCCCGCGCTCGCTATGCTTTTCTTCTAGAAGGTAAAGACAACGAAACACTGCTCGTTACTGAAAAACAAATTTTCACTATCACCGATGATGCAGATCCTGTATTAAGCCAATTACTCAATTTTTACTGCTTCCCATACATGAACCCAACAGATGTATTTAGCCCACCACATTGGGTAAAAGAGACAGTTTGGTATCAAATATTCCCTGAGCGTTTTGCCAATGGTGATCCCTCAATCTCCCCAAGCAATGCACTTCCTTGGGGCTCTGAAGATCCAAAAATCGACAGCTTCTTTGGTGGTGATTTACAAGGCGTTATTGACCATCTTGATTACTTGCAAGATCTTGGTATTACCGGTTTATATTTCACCCCAATTACTGAAGGCAAAACCAATCACAAATACGATACTGTTGATTATTTAAAAGTTGACCCAGCCTTTGGTTACGACGACACGGTAAGAGCGCTAATTACAGAAGCTCATAAACGTGGCATGAAAGTCATGCTAGATGCCGTATTCAATCATATTGGTGCCGATTCTCTTCAATGGCAAGATGTCATTAAAAACGGTAAAGATTCAAAATACATTGATTGGTTCTATATCGATAAATTCCCTCTTGTAGACGAGTCTAAAAAAGATCAACACAGTAAAGAATATCTCAACTATCGCGCCTTTGCCTTTGCGCAAAACATGCCAAAGTTAAATACCGAAAACCCAGAAGTGATGGAATACTTACTTGAAGTTGGTCGCTACTGGGTACGTAACTTTGATATTGATGCGTGGCGTTTAGACGTCGCCAACGAAGTTGACCAACGCTTCTGGCGACGCTTTCGTAATGAGTTAAAAGCGATTAAACCTGAGATCTACATCTTAGGTGAAGCGTGGCATGATTCAATGAATTGGCTTGCTGGTGACCAATTTGATGCCGTGATGAATTACCCATTATCAGATGCAATGATAGGATTCTTTGCTCACGGAAATCTCAATGCGAGTCAATTCAAATATGCAGTCAATGATGTTAATACAAGCTACCCTATTGCAGTCAATGAAGTGGCGTTTTCATTGTTAGATAGTCATGATACAGCTCGTATTCTTCATCGTTGTAATGGCAATAAAGAGAAAGTAAAACTGGCCTATTTATTCCAATTTACCCACAGTGGCACACCGTGTATTTATTATGGCAGTGAAATTGGTTTAGATGGCGGAGCCGATCCCTTAAATCGTAAATGCATGATTTGGGATGAAAGCAAACATGATATGGGCATGAAACACCATATTATGCAGATCATCAAATTACGCAAACAACACCCTGCATTACGTGTTCATAATATTAATTGGCTAATGAGTGATGATGAGCAGCAATGCCTTATCTACCAAAAAATCTTAAAAGACGAATGCATTACGGTGGTTATCAATAACAGTGCTAATGCGGTTGATATTACACTTCCTGATGGATTATCGAATCATAATGTCTTTGATATTTATAACGAAATCGCTTGCAAATTAGAAGAAACACTAACATTGGCTCCCTTTAGCTTCGCCATGTATCAAAACGAGAAGTAATCGCTAGATATCAAATAGTAAGCCACATAAAATAGCTCTTTCTTATTCAAGCAAAGAGCTATTATGTTTAAATTAATGATTCAATTCATTCAAGTAGCTAAAACTCAAAACGTCACTCAAGCTGCTAATAATCTCTGTTTAAGTCAACCGACATTAAGTCACAACATGCAGAAGTTAGAAGAGAAGCTGGGCAGTAAATTGTTTAATCGTAACTCAAAAGGGATCACCCTAACCTCTAGTGGTGAATTACTTTACGAACAAGCAAAAATGATGCAAAACCTCTATGAGAACACCCTTAATAAACTAGAAAAGAATAAGCTTCGACATCAAACCGAACTCAAAATTGGCTGTGGTGATGCATGGTGGCAGCTGTTTATTCGAGATTGTGTGCAAGAGTTTAGAGATACCTATCCTCACAGTAATATCTCTGTTGATGTAGGTAATCACCTGCAATTAATGAACTTATTACTTAGTGATGAAATCAGCATTTTTGTCGGTCATGAAATATTAGGCCTAGCGCAATATGAAGACATACTATTCCACCCTCTTTTTCAATGCAGTGAAGAAGTCTATGTAAGAAAAGGGCATCCTTTACTTGAAATCACCTGTAGCAATGAAGATATTGCTCGCTTTCCATCGGTTGATTTAGGGGCATCTAAAAAACGATATTCACATTTAGTTCAAAAACAAAATGAAGAATTAAACACATTTCAAAAACGCCACTATTTGCAAGAAAAGGTTATCTACAATACCAACTCACTGCTAACGGCCATTGATTTACTGCAAAACAGTGATGCTATTTTGCCTTACCCAATGACAATGAGAGATTACTTCGCTGAATTTAATCTTGTTCCACTACAAATGAAAGAATGTTTTAGTAAAGCTACGATTGGCGCGTATTTACACAAAGATGGTCAGCAAAATAAACAAAGTACTGCGCTATTAGAACAATTCAAAGAAGCAATTAAAAAAGCGCCTCAAATTAATAGTAAAATTTAACGTTATATGTACTGATTATATCAATCAAAGAAAACATAAGAGCAAGATAATAAACAAAAGTAATATTGCTCTTCTTGATTCGTTTTTTTTGTTTTTAATACTAATTGTTATGCAATATTACTTATCATGACAACAAGAAAATCAAATTGATAATAATCGAATAATAATTGATATTTTATGCATACAACATCAATTAATAGTGGGTTATATTTTGCAAAATTCTATAGAACACCCAACAACAGCCGATACTAACAAATCATGGCAAGTTCCTGATACGTTAATTATTATTTTTATCGTGGGTGTGTTAGCAACCATCCTCACTTATCTCATTCCCGCGGGTAGTTTTTCACAACATGCAGTAAGCTTTATTGCCGATGGTGTAGAAAAAACACGAAATGTCATTGATCCCGCATCTTTCAAATATGCCATTGATGCTAATGGTGAAAAAATCTATAACACGGTCGGATTCTTTAGTGCTGGCGGTGGTATAGGCTTAATGAACTTTATGTTCGAGGGCTTGGTTTCTGGTAGCAAATGGGGATCAGCCGTTGGCGTCATTATGTTCATGCTGGTTATCGGTGGAGCCTTTGGTGTCGTTATGCGTACTGGAGCCATTGATGCGGGTATTTTAGCACTGATTCATAAAACAAAAGGCAATGACTTTTTATTCATTCCCGTTCTCTTTGTCTTGTTTTCATTGGGTGGTGCTGTTTTTGGTATGGGTGAAGAAGCAATAGCCTTTGCGATTATTATTGCCCCACTCATGCTGCGTCTTGGTTATGACGGTATTACAACGGTCATGGTGACTTATGTTGCAACCCAAGTTGGTTTTGCATCATCATGGATGAACCCTTTCTCAGTCGCTATTGCACAAGGTATTGCAGGCATCCCTGTACTTTCAGGCATGACAGTTCGTATTCCATTATGGGTAGGTTTCACTTTAATGGGTGTGATCTTTACCATGCGTTATGCCGCTAAAATAAAACGTAACCCTGAATTATCTTATAGTTTTAAAACCGATCAGTTTTTACGTGATAAAACAGCTGAGGTTAAACAATCACAGTGGAATATCGGTTATACCTTAGTGATCATTACTGTTGCAATCACAACAGGTTGGGTTGTTTGGGGCGTAGTTGCACACGCATGGTATATTCCTGAAATCGCATCCCAATTTTTCACGATGGGTTTTATTGCCGGTATTATTGGTATTATTTTCAAACTCAATAATATGACATTAAATGATATTGCGAGTTCATTTAAAGAAGGAGCGGGAGTCATGCTTGCTCCTGCCCTACTGGTTGGTTGTGCTAAGGGCGTCTTATTAATACTAGGTGATGGCTCTGCTGATGAACCGAGCGTACTCAATAGCATTTTAAACAGTGCTGGCGGTGCAATTAGTGGTATTCCAGATGTCGCTGCAGTATGGATCATGTACCTCTTCCAATCCGTGTTTAATTTCTTTGTAACATCAGGTTCTGGTCAAGCTGCACTTACAATGCCTTTACTCGCACCTTTAGGTGATATTGCTGGTGTTTCTCGTCAAGTAACAGTGCTTGCGTTCCAGTTAGGCGATGGTTTTACCAATATCGTGGTACCAACATCAGCATCATTAATGGGAACATTAGGAGTATGTCGTATTGACTGGGGTGATTGGATTCGTTTTAGCTGGCGCTTTATGTTGCTACTGTTCATTACTTCAAGTGTGACAGTGGTTTGTGCTCACCTAGCAGGATTTAATTAATTACATGATAACTCCGATCACGACCCAATTCACAGGCGATACTATTAATAATATTGCGGTGATTTCAGCATTGAATGTAGACGATCTCGCTATTGGTCAGCACCAATTTTGGTTTAATGTTGCAACTAATGCATTAAATCAAGATCAACATTTACCCGTGTGGGTATTTAAAGGTCAGCAAGCGGGTAAAAAAGTGATGATCACCGCTGGTATTCATGGCGATGAACTTAATGGTATTTTAACTGCGCAACAACTGGCTCGTCAGCTACAACAGACTGATATTTGTGGCTGTGTGATTATTGTTCCTGCAATTAATTTATCGGGGATTGTTCATCATCGTGATTTTCATGGCGCTGATCACGATTTATCTACCGTGAATCTTAACCGCTATTTTCCTGGTAACAACCAAGGAAATGCCGCTGAACGTTATCTTGCTCAACTATGGCAGCATTTATTGTTACCTAATGCTGACATTGCGATAGATCTTCATACTCAAACCACGGGAACCTGTTACCCGCTCTATGTATTTGCTGATTTCCGGATTGAATCAGCACTGGCGATGGCAAGGTTAATGACACCTGACGCAATTTTAAATGATCCAGGCGATCAGGGAGTATTAGAAACCGTTTGGAATCAGCATGGCGTTAGCGCGATCACTGTTGAAGTAGGTAGTGGCAAGATTACTCAACCGACGTTAATTAATCGTGCTGTCATTGGAATTATGCAAGTTATTAAAAACCAACACCATTTAACAGCTGCGACCTTAACACCTTGTGCAATAGAAGCGGATAACGTGACATCTATTCGCGCTGATGTCGGTGGACTAACACTCACAAATGTTGAGATGCTAGCAACTGTAAGCAAGGGCGATATTATCGCAACACAATATGACCTGTTTGGTAATGAGGTTAAACATTATATTGCTCCTCGTGATGGCATTGTATTAAGCCACAATACTGATGCTTTACGAGATGCAGGAGCATTAATTGTCCGTCTTATTCACGATTAATCATTAAGCCTCAAACCTCTGCTAATTTTTTAATAGAATTGAAAGAATGCTATAAACATGATAACCGTTTATAGCTTTTAATCTGATACTAAACAGTCAAAAATAATATCTAATTAGGGTGTAATGGGTAACTTTACAAATTGCCTTTACACCAATATCCACCAGCATACTATTTAAATGAATACCTTGATGATCTACAGCTCAACAAAAAACCACCGTATTAATAGCAACACCGTGGCTTTTAACAAATTGAAATTACTGCAAGTATTCTGGAATACCATTGTTTTCAAACTTGGCAAGGATCTTAGTAATAAAATCACCGCCTTCGTTATCAAAGTCTTTCATTCCAAACGGTAATGCATCATTTTGGGGTAACCATTGCGCCATCTTAATTTTAATCGCTTGATATTGTTTATCAGACGCTAAATTATGGTGTTCATCAGCATCAACGCTGCGATCATAAAGTTCTTCGCCACCATCACGATAACGAATATAAGTATAACGTTGATCACGAATCGCATGACATTGATAGCCATAAGTAGTTAGAACGGGAATTTTACGGTCAAAGTTTGGGTTTCGAAGTAACGGCACCAGTGAAATACCTTCATTAGTGGCGACTTTTGGTAAACCGCACATCTCAACAAGTGTGGGATAAACATCAAGTAAACTTACCGCTTGACGACATATCTGCCCTTGTTTCTGCCCTGCTTCACTGATTAATAATGGCACTCGCGTTGATTCTCCCCATAAGGTTTGCTTACGATAATTCATATGCTCACCAAAGTTCTGCCCGTGATCGCCCCAAAAGATAACCGTGGTATTGTGAGCATGAGGACTGGCATCTAAAGTATCAAGTAATTTACCCACTTGTGCATCAACAAAGGCAATACAAGCAAGATAGGCTTGAA
Source organism: Photobacterium toruni (assembly GCF_024529955.1). Classification (NCBI taxonomy): domain Bacteria; kingdom Pseudomonadati; phylum Pseudomonadota; class Gammaproteobacteria; order Vibrionales; family Vibrionaceae; genus Photobacterium; species Photobacterium toruni. Next base: position 1,103,297 of record NZ_AP024855.1, on the reverse strand, counting down.
CTAACTCTTTTCGCATATTAATTTTTTCAACCGCAGCTGCATCACCATTAGGAATGATCCCCAATGCTAACGCTTTACCATATAATGGAATATCTGCCATTTCTTTGCTTATTATTTCTGGCACAATCACATCATCAAGCGGGAATAAATCAAAATACTCTTTTGGAGCAGTGTAAGGAACATGCGGTCGAATAAAGCCACACGCCATAAAAAACGGTTTATCATAGGTTTTCTTTAGCCGTTCAACGGTCCAATCAGCAAAATATTCATCAGGCATAACACCACCGTTGGGTATATCTCGTCGCTCTAATGCGCCACTGCACAAAGACATTCCCGGTGTACCTGGACCATAATGCTCAGATTGAATAATTTGTCCACCACCGACAGGAAACGGATAGTATTTATGATCATCTTTACCATATGATCCATAACCATAGCCATTGGCAAAAATATGCGCATCACGAGAACCAATAACATAGAGTGGTATCTCTTCATGCCACTGCTCTGCATGACGAAAGTCTGCCGTACCATGGTGAGATATTTTCCCAGATGCCATGGTGTAATAACCATTATTTTTAAAATGTTGTGGTAAAACGGGTGAGCGGCCTAAAACCGACTCAGCAACAGGTGCAAAGGGTTTAATACCTAATTCTTTATTAGTGTATAGCCCCGTAGTGGTTGGACTCATTCCCGTTAATAAAGCAGTACGTGAAGGTCCACACACTGGTACTTGGCAATGGGCATTGATAAATGCGGTCGAGCGATGAAACAAACGATCAATATTAGGTGTTTTTGCCTGTGGGTGTGCGCCTAATGCACCGATCCAATCATTGAGATCATCAATAGCAATAAACAACACATTATTTTTTTTAGGTGCTATCGGTTGCCCCATAACTCCCATGCTAGTTAATGCAGCAGCTGATACCGACGCTGAAGCAGCGTAATGAATAAATGAACGTCTAGTTACTTTCATATACTTTCTTTTGAGTTAAAATAAAAAGTAACTGAAAGTATCTATGGTCTTTAAAAACAAACAATCATAAAATTTCAAAATCCAGCAACCGTCACAAATTTGCCTGTAATCATTTTTTATCATTGCTTTATTAACATCACTCTATCGTGAATCTACTATTTTATAAAATTATAACTATGATTAAATGTCTGTTGTGTTTTATTTTTATAGCGTTGTACTAACTCAATAATATCATTAAATTGTAACTCATCATTCACACTATAATTTACAGTCACAATATCTAACGGCACTGAAATCGCCGCATAATGTTGAGCGTTGTAAGTTACTTTCGTTGATAAATGAAGAGTAATATCAGTATCAAAATAAGCTGTCGATAACTGCATTTTGGTGCCAACAGAAAGTTCGTTATTAACCTTATTAACTTCATCGCTGAGTATAGCTGTGACTTGTTTAACTATCGATGACGTCGGTGCTGTAACGGTTAACAATGTTTCGCCATCACCTGTAATAACAACAGTAGATAATAAATGTTGAGAATATACCTGCCCTAAATGTAGTGTTTTTCCATTAACATGAATCATATCGTATGGAAATAACACTCGATATAGATTCCAAGATCCAATTATTCCCACTAAAACAAGAATACTGACTGCAATAACTGTTCTTTTTTTCATTTAATTACAATTAATTAACCTATGATTTCATTCTATAATAAATAATTACTCCGTATTTTTTGTGACACCAGTCACACTTAATCAGCCATTAATATTCATTCCCGTCACCTAAGAATGCTACTATAGCCCTATTTTATAAATATGATAAAAACCAATAACTTCAGATAGATAACTCAATAATGCAATCATCAATTACGGTTCTAGTCGCTATTGCTAATTCTCACTCTCAGTCGGTGTAATCACTACCCCTTTGGTTTTATAAAACTAAGGATTGAAAAAACAATATTCGCCCCAAGATTGTTATTATCAAAGCAAATAATATTGCTGTATCTATTGGCATTACTGAGCTATTTATCTCACTCAGTAGCCACAAAAGGATCACACTTTGAATAACACAACATCAGCAACACCTCATGATAAAAATAACATTCAAGCCGTTATAGCACCCGTAGCCAAGAAGGTGCCTCATGAGATGAGCATCCATAATAATACCCGTATTGATGATTACTATTGGATGAGAGATGACAGTCGTACAGATCCTGAGATTATTGCGCACCTGAATGCCGAAAATAGTTACACTGATGCAGTAATGGCACACACCACAGCATTGCAGCAGACATTATTTGATGAACTAAAAGGACGTATTGTTAAAGATGATAATACTGTTCCTGTAAAACAAGGCAGTTATTACTATTCAAGTGAAGTTTCTGGTGATAATGAATACCCAATTTCAGTACGTGCAACTGATTTTGCTGGCACCAATAAGCAAGTATTGCTCGATCTAAACCAACTTGCTGCACAACACGATTATTATGATGTATCAAATTTAAGCATCAGCCTTGATGAAAATTTATTAGCTTATGGTGAAGACACTGTAAGTCGTCGTATTTACACCATCAAAATTAAAAATCTTACTACTGGCCAATATCTTGCTGATGAAATCACAGGTACAAGTGGCTCAGTTGCTTGGCAAAATGATAACCAAGCGTTGTACTATATCCATAAAGATCCTCAAACACTACTTGGCTATAAAGTTTATCGTCACCGCTTAGGAACACCTCAAGCTGATGATCAGTTGATTTTTGAAGAAAATGATCCAACTTTTTATACGTCAATAAGTAAAAGTAAAGACAACTCACTGATCTATATTTGGCATTCAAGCACTGAAACCAGTGCTGTCTCTTTTATTGACGCTAACGATGCTAATGCACAAGCGATCTCATTCTTAGATCGTGAAGTGGGTTTGGAATACAGTATTTCTAAGCTTGATAACTGGTTCTATATTTTAACCAACTATCAAGCCGTTAACTTCCGCTTAATGAAAGTTGCTACTACAGATATTGGCAATAAAGATCATTGGCAAGATGTGATCCCTGCTCAAGAAGGGGCAATGCTGGAAGATTATGAGATATTTAATGATTATCTAGTATATCAGCAGCGTGAAAATGGTTTAACTCGCGTCACTGTATGTGATCTTCATACTCAACAACAACAGCAATTACACTTCAATGATGAGGCATTCACGCTTTACCTATACGGTAATAAAGAGATTAATACAGATAAATTACGTCTGTATTACTCAAGCATGACTACTCCTGGTACTCACTATGATTTTAATCTTAGTGATGGCAGTAAAATTGTATTAAAACAAGCACAAGTTTTAGGTGATTTTGATGCGAACAATTACCGCTCTGAACGCATAATGGTGCCTGCTCGTGATGGTAAATCTGTTCCAGTCTCATTAGTTTATCGTAAAGATTGCTTCAAAAAAGATGGCACTAACCCGCTATATCAATACGGTTATGGTTCGTACGGCGCTATCATTGATCCCTGCTTTTCATCAACCCGTTTAAGTTTACTAGATCGTGGTTTTGTATATGCGATTGCGCATATTCGTGGCTCAGAAATGCTAGGACGTCCATGGTATGACGACGGTAAGAAACTCACCAAACAAAACACCTTTAATGACTTTATTGATGTTACCCGATCATTAGTCGAACAAGGCTATGGCGCGAAAGATAAGATCTTTGCTGTTGGTGGCTCTGCAGGCGGTTTATTAATGGGGGCAATTATCAACCAAGCACCTGAACTTTACTGTGGTGTTGCAGCCCACGTACCGTTTGTTGATATTGTTACAACAATGCTGGATGAATCAATTCCACTAACAACTAACGAGTATGACGAATGGGGTAATCCAAATTACAAAGAATACTACGACTATATGTTGAGCTATTCACCTTACGATAATATTACCGCGCATGACTACCCTCACCTATTGGTGACAACAGGATTACATGACTCACAAGTGCAGTATTTTGAGCCAATGAAATGGGTTGCTAAGCTGCGTGATATGAAGACCAATGATAACCGCTTGTTGTTTAAGGTTGATATGGAAGCAGGTCACGGCGGCGCATCAGGTCGCTTTAAAGCGCTTCATGAAGACGCACTAGAATACGCGTTCTTTATTGATCTATTGGCTGAACAGAAATAATTTATTAACCCATAACATTAGCGTTATACAAACCATGGTGGCTGTATCCGTCGCCATGGTTATTATAAAACGAATAAAATACACAACTTACGACAATTCATAATCCTCAAAATGATCCACAAACTTCTGTAGCCCAGTCAGATCCACAATAATAAGCTCTATGCCTTTTTTCTCGACTAATCCTTGTTGAATCAATGTCTTTAATGCGCGTCGATAAACACGACTTGATGTACCAAAACGTTCAGCTTCTTTATCCGCTTTATTAAAGCGCCCAAGTGTCATCGAATTACGGGCATGCTGAAGTAAATCAAAGGCAATATTGTAAGTAATTGGATGTAATAATCGATAGGTGTAAATATCAAGCGAGTCTTGGTAATCAAGCGCCAATGCAGAAGCAAAAAACAAACTAAACTCAGGCCGTTCTAGCAGTAATTTTTCTACTTTCTTTATATCAAGAATATCAATCTCTATCGCTTCTTCAACAACAACTGACCATTGGCAGGGAGTTTTAGTAAAGAACTCCATTTCACCAAAAATATTATAATTACAGTCCATCTCCCCTAATTGAAAACGACGACCATTAACGGCACAGATATGCATTGATACTCGTCCAACAGGCACTATTATTAACTGAGTAATATTCTGACCTTGTTGCATAATCGCATCGCCGATTTGGTAGCGTTTACTGCCGATTTGACAACAATATAATGCTTGACGAAAGCTCGCATAATGTTGAGTTAGATAATCACTAAAACGTGTTGAGGGAGAAGGCGTTAATTGCATTGTGCATATCACTATTATTTCATTTTGAATCAAGATAGCGGGTTTTTATGGCACTGAATAGGGGAAATTTATAGTATGCATTAAAAAAGCCCAATTTATAAAAATTGGGCTTTTTATGATATTACTAAAAAGGGTTAAGCAGCATTGATAAGAGCATTCAATGCAGTATGAGCTGCTAACTGTTCCCCTTTAATCATTTCTTCAGCTTCATTGACATAAGCACTGATCCCTTCACTTACATTCTGCTGATAAAGCACCACATTATTTAGAATTGCGGCGGTTTTTAACTGTCGTAAACGCCCTACCGTTAATAAGGCAGACGTTTCCATATCAGCCCCTAACACACCTTTTTTATGCCAATATTCGCAAATATTATCTTCATCATCGGTATAAAAACTATCGTGAGAACGTACAATACCACTATGATAATTAATATTTTGTTGTGATAAATCTGTTTTTAATAAGTGAACCAATTGATGATCCGCAATGGCCGGAAATTCACTTGGAATATACGCTTTAGAGCCACCTTCATCTCGCACCGCGCCTTCAGCAATAATTAATTCACCTAATCCAATATTTGATTGTAATGCTCCCGCAGAGCCAACACGGATAATATGTTCAGCACCACAACGTTTGAGCTCTTCTAAAGCAATAATCATTGATGGTGCCCCCATCCCCGTACTACACAATGTGACAGGTTTACCTTGATAGTCACCATTAATAATACGGTATTCACGATTTTCAGCAATTAACACACTATTTGTTAAGAAACATTCCGCAATGCGATTTACTCTATCAGGCTCACCGCAGACTAAAATATTCGTGGCAATTTGACCGTGACTAATTAATAAATGAGGTTGTTGATTCATGCGATAACCTTCTTAGCTTGTGGTTTATTTCTGTTAGCAATTGCAATCCAGCAACGCGCACCATTTGCAGCAACAAAGAGTAGAATCGCATACTGAATAGACATCGCATACACGCCTTGTACCGCATATAAACCAACACTGATGATATTAATAACTACCCACACAATCCAGTTTTCAACATATTTACGTGTCATCAGAATTTGAGCAACAATAGACAATACCGTCATAGTTGCATCCCAAAATGGGAACGCACCCGGTTGCAATGCTGGAGCCGCTAAATTAGCACCAAAAACATTCAATATATCAACGGCGAAATTAGCTAGTGCAAAAAATACTGGGTTGATATAAACCGTGAGTAAACCAATCGCAATCACACTTAATGTCACCGTCATGGCTAATTTTTGCTTACTTAACCATCGAACTTCTAAGTGGTCTCCCTCACTGGTTGGTCTTGTCCATGCGAACCAACCATAAATATTGGCAACAAAGAAGAATACTTGCAGTAACAACAATCCATACAATTGAATTTGGAAGAAAATAATACAAAATAAGGTGACATTAATAAGACCAAAAAAGAAATTTATCGTTTTTTCTTTACTGGCAAACCAAATACATAGCAGACCAAAAACAGTACCAATTGCTTCAATCCATGACATTGCATAACCGTCACCGATTGGAAAATTGACAAGGGTGTTATTGATATCAAACCAAGAAAGAAAATCCATCAGTTAATCCTTTTGTTCTTATTAATAATTTGAAGTAATTGTAAAAGGTATATTTACTAAAGATGAGGACATTTGTCCCATCGCACGTGAGGGGGATCAACTTTTAAATAATTACCCTATCAGTTTCTAACTCAAGTACGAAATTATGTAATGACGTTAGGGTTATTCCCAGAGAAAGCAGTTCCGCATTAGTTAGAAGCAACTAACGCGGACAATAAGGAGGAATTTAGCGTAATAAAACAATCAAGTCCAAATCGCCACTACAGCCATTAATAGAAAGCCAACCACAACGAAAGTAAAATTCTTTAAATCACAGCATTTATCAACCATGGTTGACTGTTTTAAACCATGCAATGTACCGAGATATAAAAAGGTACCTGCAGCTAACGAATAAAAGATAGGCTCTAATAACGGATAACTGTTGGTGTATTCTAAAATACCTGAGCCTAACGCAACCCCGAGTGGCAACATTAACGTAAATAACCCAAACATTAATAACGATTGACGTAATGATAAACGGCTTTTGCTTAATTGGACTGCCAGTGAAAAACTTGCGGCCCATTTATGCGCTAAAATAGCAATGAGGATCATGACCATCATTGTAATTGAACCACTTAATCCAAGTACTGTACCCGCAAGTAACGAATGGATAGATAAAATAACCATCGCTAAAATAGCAAACGCTGGGCTATTACTATCACCATGTTCGTCTAAGCGACGACCTAAGTGTTCAAACCATAATAATAATAAAAATACACAACCAGCCAATACAAAAGCTATCGGGTATTCAATACCATGATCTAAGAATGATTTTGAAGCATCACCCAGCATATGAATAAGACCCGCCCCAAGAAAAACACCCGATGCTAAAGCTTCTGCCGCGGGTGATTCTAATGGTCGTGTCGTTTTAAATTTACGTAGAAACGGATACAATCCAGCAAGAACAGTAGTCACAAAAATAAGCACTACTGATAATATTTTAAATTCATCGAGATTCATGGTGTATTCCGCATCGTTAAACAGCCGACTTTATAGCACTTACTGTGTGACTCTGCGAACGATTTGAATGTAAAACATTAATTCCATATAGCAATAATATTCACCATTTCTCATTTTTACGCTTCATCAACGTAACCGCAGTACATTACTCATTAGTGAAACCAACAAAAAAAAACATATTAATCATATAATTAACAAAAAATAGATTCTTATATAAATCTTAACAGCCAGAACAATCCCCATCATTACAATAATCAATGATGATAATTTAAAATCCTAAAATATACTGATAACATTCTGTCTTATTAAAGTATGTTCGCATTTTTATTTTTGTTCATTACCCTTTCATAACAAGATATTAATTGTCATTTCATTTATAATCTTCATTTTACAAATTATTATTTAAAGCACTCTTATTATATGAACCAGTTTATTATTACATGTCTATTTTGTTTATCATTAGTCGGATGTGTAACTGAAAGTATACGTACGATTCCAACAAGAGTAAGTGTCGATGCCGGAGTTGGGTTTAATCCCTGTGGTAGCGACGTTGAAGGTTATCATTTTGAACCAAATGGTGTTATTTCAATTAATTGCACTAATGGCAATATTTATTCTGTCCGTGATCATACCGAACTCAACCAAATGAAAAAGAATGTGATTGAATGCCAACAAAAAGGCTTTAAGAATTACACTGACTGCTTATCCAGTAAAAATACAGCGAAAAAATAATAATTACCGTTCTTCTCATTCTAATATTATCTAGCCATAACTATTAAAATAAAAACGGCTGCAAATATGCAGCCGTTAATGATTAATTTTTAGTATAGATAGTCCACTTATAATCTATTTTTTTATCAAGCCCACTAACAGCAGCGACAATACGTCTATTTTTTTGATGAGCTAGTTCTGTTGTGCCATTATCTAATAAATGTGCATAGCCATAGCCAATAGCCTTAATGCGATTAGCCGTAATACCAAAATGGTTTTCTAAATCAGAGGCAACATTATTTGCTCGTCGTTGAGATAACGCAATATTATAATCATAACCTCCAACTTTACTGCTATACCCTTCAATCGTTACTTTCGATTTCGGATATTTATCCATAAAATCAGCTAATTGAGAAATTTGACCTTGATATTGAGGAGCAATTGTTGCTGAATCATTTATGAAGTTAATATGTAAATCTTGGCGTACAATAAATTTAGATTTAGAACCACAACCATCATTATCAACAGACGATCCTAAAATAGTATTGCTACAATGTTCACGAGCTTCAATCACACCATCATGATCTAAATCACGAAGATCGTTTACTTGATGGCTATCATTCATTGATATAATTTTATTACTGCAACCAGCTAATGACAAACCTAATACAACAGCTGTTACTGAATACTTAATGCTCTTATTCATGCTTTTTTCACTCCACCTTCATACGTTTTTTCGCCATACCATGCTTTAGGCTGAGTTACTCGTAATGAAGATAGCAACTGACCCGTCGCGTTTAATACTCGATATTGTGCAATAAGTTCATCATATTCAGCTTTCAAATAATCTTTACGTGCTTGAAATAACTCATTTTCTGAATCTAATACATCAAGTAATGAACGTTGACCCAATTTAAACTGTTGAGCATAAGATGACTGGGTTTCTTCAGCAGCTATAACATGATCGTGAATATAACCTTTTTGCTCATTAACAAATTGATATGCATTCCAAGCTAATGTTGTACCATCAATTACTTCTCGGTATGAACGTTGTTGTAGTGCTTGAGCATTTACAAGCTTGTATGCTGCTTCTCTATCACGAGAAACATCTTTACCACCTGCAAACAGATTGTATTTCATCCGTACCATTGCCTGAAGATCATTATTATGACCACTAACACCACCGACGTTTTCATCCCAATTACCACCAAGATCAAGGCTCACTGTAGGGTAATAGTTTGATTGCGTTGATTTACGCTCATATTTAGCTGCTTCAATATCATTTGAAGCTACTTTTAATGTCGGATTATTCGCCTTTGCTTGTGCCAACGCAGCATCTAAAGATTTAGGTAGCATAACCGCATCTGGCACAGGTTGACGTAAATCTTCAGGCTCTTCATTAACCACTTTAATAAACTGACTACGAGCATCTGCATAGTTATTTTTAGCAGCAACTAAATTTGATTGTGCTCGAGCTAAACGGCCTTTGCTCTGTGATAAATCAGCAATTGATCCTAAACCTGATGCTGTTTTTTGCTTAATTTGTTCAAATATATGCTGATGTCTACCTAAGTTTTTTTCAGCCAACTGCACATCTTGATCAGCTTCCATCAAATGTAAATATACTTTAATGGCTTCTAAGCCACTATCTTCTGCTGCTGCAAATAAGTTCCATTGATCAGAACTTGTTTCATGGTTAAATCGATGAACTTCACTACTTGTTAAAAAACCATCAAATAATGTTTGACGAAGACTTAAACCTACTTCTCGGCGATTTAAGTCTGTTTTTTCGTCACCATTTGTTGCTCTAGCTTGTGCTCGACTTGATGGTGTATCAGTTTGTTCCCAACCATAACCAGCAGTTAAATCTAAAGAAGGCAAATAACCTGCTTTTGCTTGTACTACTTGTTCTTCACGCACTTTAAAGCGCGTATAAGCTTGACGAATAGTCGGATTTGTTGTGATTGTAGATGCAACTGCTTGCTCTATTGTTTGAGCTTCACTTGTTGCAGGCACTAATACCGAGACTACTGCCATTGCCGTAAATGTTCTTTTCAACGACTGAGCAATCGGTGTCTTCATTTATTATCTCCTTAAGTGAAAATTATCGTTCTTTAAATGCTGTATCTTTAGCTCTTAAAATAGGGTTTAAGATATAATCCAATACTGTTCTTTTCCCTGAAATAATATCAACAGTTGTCAACATTCCTGGAATTATAGGCATTGGCGTACCATCTTTTTTAATAAGCTGAGAATGTTTTGTTCTAATACGAACTAAATAAAAACTATTACCCTTTTTATCTTGTGAAGTATCAGCGCTAATATGCTCTAATGTTCCATCTAAACCACCATAACGTGTAAAATTATAAGCTGTGATTTTAACAACAGCAGGTAATCCTGGATGTAAAAAAGCAATATCTTTAGGTTTTATTTTTGCTTCAATAACTAATTGATCTTCTGTTGGTACAATTTCAATAATATCGGCACCAGGCTTAACCACACCACCAATAGTATTAATATGAATCGATTTAATAGTGCCATTTACAGGTGAAGTAATAACCGTACGATCTACTTTATCTTGTGATCCAACTTGAGCTTCAACTAATCGTGATAATCGACTTTCTAGTTCATTTAATTTTGCTCGAGCATCTTTATTATAACTAAGTGCAGCATCTCTGCGCTTAAATATAGCTTCATCTCGTGCAGCTAACGTTTTTGGTTGCTGTAAATAAAGTTTTGATAAATCACCTTTAATATCGTTAACCTGACGTTGAAGTTTTAATAATTCAACTTCGGATACAATACCTTTCTCTGCCATTGGTTTAGTCATTGTTAATTCTTTAACAACTAAACTTAAACTATTTTTTAATGTTCTAATTTGAGAATTAATTGATTCATTCTCTTGTTCTTTTTGAACAATTTGTGCTGCTAAAATTGATAATTGATTATTTAATTCAGAAAGACGCCCATGATATTCTTCCTGTTGTCGAGTTAATAATACAGATTCAATTTTTAATAAATTTTGGGGATAAACTAATGGCTTATCATCCACGATTATTTGTTTATGCCAATCAAGTGATGTTGAATTTAAATGTATGTCTGCTATTTCTTGTTGTAATCGAATAATATTTGCTCGCAAACTTCCTTCTTCATCTTCTTGTTGAGCAAGGTCAGATCGAAAACGAGTTGCATCAATACGAGCTAAAGGTTGTCCTTTCTTAACAGCCATACCTTCTGTTACGTACATATTTTGTAATATCCCTCCATCCAAACTTTGAATTATTTGAATTTGAGACGAAGGAATAACTTTTCCTGTACCTCGAGTAACTACATCGAGAGAAGCAAAATAAGCCCAGACAAAAAAGCAAATAATAAAAGCCATCAATGCTCGAATAACTATACGATGTTTTTTAGGCGACGATAACATCATCGCACCATACACATCATCAACCATGCTTAGTTCTTCAGAATTTAATTGCTTAGGCATGATCTGCTCCTGTACTTATACCACGACTTAATGATTTTAATACCTGATCGCTTGGGCCATCTAAAATAATTCGTCCTTTTTCAAGAACAATAATTCGATCAACCAATGGCAGTAATGACATTTTATGTGTTATTAAAATAACCGTTTTATTATGAGTCGCGCTTGCCATAGAACGCATAAACTGCTTCTCAGCAAAAGCATCCATACTGGCTGTTGGTTCATCCATTAATAAAATTGCAGGATCATTTAAAATAGCTCGTGCAAGTGCAACTGATTGACGTTGGCCGCGCGATAGCGAAAAACCACCCTCGCCAACTTGTTTATCTAACCCTTCTGAATCACTCGATGTAAAGACATCAACACCTGATAACTTAACTGCTCGAATTAATTGATGTTCAGTAACTTGACGCGTACCGAACATAATATTATCGCGGATAGTTCCATGAAATAACGTAATATCCTGTGGCATATAACCAATATTTCTGCGTAAATCTGCCGGATGAATTTGTTTGCTATCTATACCATCAAAACGTAAATGTCCTGCTGTTGGTTGGTATAATCCAGCTAACATTTTTGCTAACGATGTTTTCCCTGACCCATTTTTACCAATAATAGCAATACGCTCACCAGCATTAATAATAAAAGAGGCTGTATTTAATGCAGGATATTCACTTGATGGATAACTAAATTGAATATGATCGGCTTGAATATCACCTTTTAATTGAGATCGACTAATTAAATGACCTTTATCTTCAAATTCATCTTCACCTTGCATTAAGGTATCTAATTGACGTAATGAACTGGCAGTTTGGTTTCCTCGTGTCAGTAAATTTGCCAGCTGCGCCATTGGTGATACAACACGACCAGAAAGCATTACCGCAGCAATAATTCCACCCATAGAAATTTCACTATCAGCGACACGATAAACACCTAAAATAACCACAGCAATAGCAGTTAGTTGCGTAATATATGTTGCAAAATAACTAACAGAATTAGAAAGTTCTTTAACTTTTAATTGCCAATTCGCAGTATGTGAAATCATTTGTTGCCAAGAACGCTGAACTATACCTTCAGCAACATTTGATTTAATCGCTTCGGTTGCTGATAAACATTCAATTAAATGGCCATGTTTAACACTAGAGAATTTATTACTTTCATCTACCGCCGTTTTTAAACGTGGTTGCAAATATAAGGTATAGCCTATAATAAGCAATCCTGAACATAGAGGGATTACCGCAAGATCACCGGCAACAAAATAAATTATAGCCAGGAAAAAAATAGCAAAAGGTAAATCAACGAGTGTCGTTATTGTTGCAGACGTTAACATGTCACGAATACTATCAAATTCACCTAATTGCCGCGCCATTCCACCAATACTTGTGGCTCGTTTTTCTAATGGTAAGCCCATAACTTTAGCAAACAGCTTTGATGAGACGACAATATCAATTTTTTTACCTGCAATATCAATTAAATGACTACGCATATGTCGCATAATAAAATCAAAGGTAAACGCAATTGCAGCACCGCTAGCCAGTACCCATAACGACTCATAAGCTAAATTTGGTAAAATTTTATCGTAGATATTCATCATAAATAATGGTGAAATCAAAGCAAACAGATTCACTAATATCGAGGCTATTAATGCATCTTTATAAATTGGAGCTGCATTTTTAATCATCGACCAGAGCCAATGACCTTGTTGTTCATGTTGGTATAAATCGAGACTCTGATCACCACGGTATTGTTTCTTTATTAAGAAAACATACCCAACAAATAATTGTGATAATTCCTCAATCGATAATTCAGATTCGCCACCATTTTCAGGTAACTGAATAATTGCCATTTGCGTATCATGGTCTATTTTACGTAATAAACAAGCACGCTTATCTTTTAATAATAAAATACATGGCATTAATAATGATGATATATCATTTAATTCTTTTCGAATTAATTTTGCAGATAATCCTGCTCTATCTGCTGCTTGTGGTAATAACTCTGCGGTTAACCAAGCATCAGATAAAGGCAATCCAACAGTTAATGCATCAGCACTGCAAGGATTGCCATAATATTCGGACAATAAGACTAAACAATCTAATAATGGATCTTCCGTTGCTTTAAATGATGCCGGAATCGTCCATTGTTCAGGCTGAGACTTATTTACTGTTGTCACTACATATATCTCTAATATAGAAATTAAAAAATTAATGAGGCTAGACGACTCTAGCCTCTATTTAATTACCGACTCATTTAATTATTATGTTCATCGATCAACTGATGAGGTAATACCATTGGTTCATAGACTGAATTAACATGCTCACTATGATGTTCTAATATTAATTTATCACCATCGAAATGTAATAAGTTATTAGTAATCACGCCAAGATTCGCTTTCACATCACCAAGTTTTGTATTATCTAAAACAATATTTTGCTCAACGTCATTTCTCGCATCTACATTTACAGAAAGAACGGTATCATTACCATCTTGATGAAGAGTTAAATAATGATCAATTGTATTTTCAGTCGTATTATGTAATAAGTCACTTAGATTTAATTTATCTTCATGGATATTAAAATCTTTTATATGATCAGTATCATGATTAGACAAATTATGATTCCAAGAGAAAGTATCTTTCCCTTCTCCACCCCATAATTCATCATTTCCTTGACCACCGATAAGTACATCATTACCAGTATCACCTTTCAATAAATCATTACCTGATCCACCCAGTAATATATCATTACCTAGCCCACCAAATAATTGGTCATCACCACCTTGACCAAAAATCAAATCATTACCGTTATCACCATGAAGAATATCATTACCATCATGAGAATGAGAGAGATCAAATTCCCCAATATGTATTTGAATATATTTATCAACATTATAAGTACTAACGTTAGATACTGAAGTTTCTTCTTGCTGTGCAATATACTCTTTTAATGCATCAAACCCTTGGAGATCTGATGTACTATTAAATTTAATAATGTCACCGAAAATAATATCATGCCCATCATTACCATGAATATTATCATTACCTTGAGTTAGCTGAGTTTCTGTACCTAGAACAATATTTGCAATTTGATCTGCATTAATATGAGCATGTACATGACCATCAGTATCATAGGTTTCTAAATCAGAAGCATTAACATCTTGTTCCATACCAATAGCATCAACAATTGGAGACACTACTTTTAATTTATCAAATGCAGCTAATGATTCTTTTGTAATATCACCCTCTTTAGATGTGTAACCATTACTATCGGTAATGACATTAGGTCTGCCATCAGTAAAGAAATATGTTGAATTATTACCATGATTATTAATTATATCTTTCGATTCAAACCACTTTGTTGTAGCTTCAAATGCCGCTTTATAATTAGTATTACTACCTTTCGGAATTTTATCATCCAGGTACATTTTAACTAAATCACCTGACTGATACTTCCCTAAATCTATCGACAATGATAATGCTGTATCACTAAAATCAATTAATCCTACATTAATATGACCAGAATGTTCATCCATCGTGTCATTTTTTAATTTAGTCAATACAATATCAATCTGCTTTAAAGCTTCATTTACACTATCAAACGCACTTTTATCATCTCTATAGAACATGCTACCAGAGGTATCAAGTATAAATGCAATATTATAATTTTCACCTTGAGTAATTTGTAATCCCGTTGTATCACCAACAACAATATTATTATTTTGATCACCTTCAATTTGGTTATCGCCATAACTACCATCTTGGTGAGTATAATGGTTCAAGGTTGTCGTATCAGAACCAATTGCTGATTGTGTAGTTCCTTTTTCATGTCCAGTTGCTGTTACAGTTAATGCAATATTACTCGCGCGATCTGCAGCAACTTCTAAATGTAAATTATTTAATTTAACATGAATATGATCAGGGCTTTGTAAGCCCCAATCTGAAGGCATTAATACAATATGGCCATCAGCATCAGCAACACCAAGCTGGTTATGAGCATCATCATAAAGTACAGAGTCTTTAGGGATTCCTGAAATATCAATTCTTGTGATTTCTTCGCTGCCATCAGTATCTGTAAGTGCCGCATCAATATTAATTGGATAAGTCACTGTAATAGCTTCAGGTTCCCATGATTGAGAGCCTTCATTCCAATAATAAGTACCGTCAGAAAATTGTAAACGCTCGATATTATATAATTGATCTTGACCTTCATTGTCTAACTTTGAGCTATGCGGATTATACAATTTATCCGTTACTGTAAATTTATGATCACCACCACGATTCGATGTATCAATAATATTCGCCGTAATATTATAATCACTGAATTTTCTAGAATAAACAGCAGTATCTATACCTCTGTTGCCATATAAAGCATCATTACCTTGTTCACCAACCAAAATATCATTGCCGTAGCCACCGTAAAGTGAATCTTGCCCGTCACCTGTTACCTTATGATTATTCGTTAAATCACCGTCACCACCAATTAAAACACTGCCTTTTCCTTGGTCGGTTGCTTGCCATGCCGATAAATTATCGTGAGATCCCATACCACGATAAGCTTCACCATCATTAATAATATTTTTCATATCCGTATTGGCAGTCAATGTATGCGCATCTTTACCATACTCTCTAACAACATAATTCCAAGATGTATAATGCTTTGTCACACCTAATGGTGACTTAATTTCCGCGCCATCAAGATCAACGGTTACTTTTACGTTAACAGGATCCACTATAGGTTTAACTACAATTGTTGCTGTTGAACTTGAAGATAACTGTCCATCAGATACTGTGTAGTCAATTTTATTCTCCACATTACTATTAGCAGTGACTTCTGAAGCATGGTAGGTCATTGCGCCATCCTCAATATGAATAGATCCACCGGCCACGTTGATAATTTGGTCTTTACCTGTTAACGCCGTGCCATTGATCTTGGTCACATGCAGCGTATCACCGTCTAAATCAGTATCATTTGTGGTCAAATCAATCGCGGTAACCGTCTCTTCATCCACATGTAGGGTATCAGGCTGTGCCACAGGAGCGGCATTCACACCGACCGTCAATGTGGATGAGGCCTCTAAGTGCCCATCACTTACCGTATAGTGAATATTATGTTCTGCACTGTCACCCGCCATGACTTTTGAGGCATGGTAGGTCATTGCGCCATCCTCAATATGAATAGATCCACCGGCCACGTTGATGATTTGGTCTTTACCTGTTAACGCCGTGCCATTGATCTTGGTCACATGCAGCGTATCACCGTCTAAATCAGTATCATTTGTGGTCAAATCAATCGCGGTAACCGTCTCTTCATCCACATGTAGGGTATCAGGCTGTGCCACAGGAGCGGCATTCACACCGACCGTCAATGTGGATGAGGCCTCTAAGTGCCCATCACTTACCGTATAGTGAATATTATGTTCTGCACTGTCACCCGCCATGACTTTTGAGGCATGGTAGGTCATTGCGCCATCCTCAATATGAATAGATCCACCGGCCACGTTGATAATTTGGTCTTTACCTGTTAACGCCGTGCCATTGATCTTGGTCACATGCAGCGTATCACCGTCTAAATCAGTATCATTTGTGGTCAAATCAATCGCGGTAACCGTCTCTTCATCCACATGTAGGGTATCAGGCTGTGCCACAGGAGCGGCATTCACACCGACCGTCAATGTGGATGAGGCCTCTAAGTGCCCATCACTTACCGTATAGTGAATATTATGTTCTGCACTGTCACCCGCCATGACTTTTGAGGCATGGTAGGTCATTGCGCCATCCTCAATATGAATAGATCCACCGGCCACGTTGATGATTTGGTCTTTACCTGTTAACGCCGTGCCATTGATCTTGGTCACATGCAGCGTATCACCGTCTAAATCAGTATCATTTGTGGTCAAATCAATCGCGGTAACCGTCTCTTCATCCACATGTAGGGTATCAGGCTGTGCCACAGGAGCGGCATTCACACCGACCGTCAATGTGGATGAGGCCTCTAAGTGCCCATCACTTACCGTATAGTGAATATTATGTTCTGCACTGTCACCCGCCATGACTTTTGAGGCATGGTAGGTCATTGCGCCATCCTCAATATGAATAGATCCACCGGCCACGTTGATGATTTGGTCTTTACCTGTTAACGCCGTGCCATTGATCTTGGTCACATGCAGCGTATCACCGTCTAAATCAGTATCATTTGTGGTCAAATCAATCGCGGTAACCGTCTCTTCATCCACATGTAGGGTATCAGGCTGTGCCACAGGAGCGGCATTCACACCGACCGTCAATGTGGATGAGGCCTCTAAGTGCCCATCACTTACCGTATAGTGAATATTATGTTCTGCACTGTCACCCGCCATGACTTTTGAGGCATGGTAGGTCATTGCGCCATCCTCAATATGAATAGATCCACCGGCCACGTTGATAATTTGGTCTTTACCTGTTAACGCCGTGCCATTGATCTTGGTCACATGCAGCGTATCACCGTCTAAATCAGTATCATTTGTGGTCAAATCAATCGCGGTAACCGTCTCTTCATCCACATGTAGGGTATCAGGCTGTGCCACAGGAGCGGCATTCACACCGACCGTCAATGTGGATGAGGCCTCTAAGTGCCCATCACTTACCGTATAGTGAATATTATGTTCTGCACTGTCACCCGCCATGACTTTTGAGGCATGGTAGGTCATTGCGCCATCCTCAATATGAATAGATCCACCGGCCACGTTGATGATTTGGTCTTTACCTGTTAACGCCGTGCCATTGATCTTGGTCACATGCAGCGTATCACCGTCTAAATCAGTATCATTTGTGGTCAAATCAATCGCGGTAACCGTCTCTTCATCCACATGTAGGGTATCAGGCTGTGCCACAGGAGCGGCATTCACACCGACCGTCAATGTGGATGAGGCCTCTAAGTGCCCATCACTTACCGTATAGTGAATATTATGTTCTGCACTGTCACCCGCCATGACTTTTGAGGCATGGTAGGTCATTGCGCCATCCTCAATATGAATAGATCCACCGGCCACGTTGATGATTTGGTCTTTACCTGTTAACGCCGTGCCATTGATCTTGGTCACATGCAGCGTATCACCGTCTAAATCAGTATCATTTGTGGTCAAATCAATCGCGGTAACCGTCTCTTCATCCACATGTAGGGTATCAGGCTGTGCCACAGGAGCGGCATTCACACCGACCGTCAATGTGGATGAGGCCTCTAAGTGCCCATCACTTACCGTATAGTGAATATTATGTTCTGCACTGTCACCCGCCATGACTTTTGAGGCATGGTAGGTCATTGCGCCATCCTCAATATGAATAGATCCACCGGCCACGTTGATGATTTGGTCTTTACCTGTTAACGCCGTGCCATTGATCTTGGTCACATGCAGCGTATCACCGTCTAAATCAGTATCATTTGTGGTCAAATCAATCGCGGTAACCGTCTCTTCATCCACATGTAGGGTATCAGGCTGTGCCACAGGAGCGGCATTCACACCGACCGTCAATGTGGATGAGGCCTCTAAGTGCCCATCACTTACCGTATAGTGAATATTATGTTCTGCACTGTCACCCGCCATGACTTTTGAGGCATGGTAGGTCATTGCGCCATCCTCAATATGAATAGATCCACCGGCCACGTTGATAATTTGGTCTTTACCTGTTAACGCCGTGCCATTGATCTTGGTCACATGCAGCGTATCACCGTCTAAATCAGTATCATTTGTGGTCAAATCAATCGCGGTAACCGTCTCTTCATCCACATGTAGGGTATCAGGCTGTGCCACAGGAGCGGCATTCACACCGACCGTCAATGTGGATGAGGCCTCTAAGTGCCCATCACTTACCGTATAGTGAATATTATGTTCTGCACTGTCACCCGCCATGACTTTTGAGGCATGGTAGGTCATTGCGCCATCCTCAATATGAATAGATCCACCGGCCACGTTGATAATTTGGTCTTTACCTGTTAACGCCGTGCCATTGATCTTGGTCACATGCAGCGTATCACCGTCTAAATCAGTATCATTTGTGGTCAAATCAATCGCGGTAACCGTCTCTTCATCCACATGTAGGGTATCAGGCTGTGCCACAGGAGCGGCATTCACACCGACCGTCAATGTGGATGAGGCCTCTAAGTGCCCATCACTTACCGTATAGTGAATATTATGTTCTGCACTGTCACCCGCCATGACTTTTGAGGCATGGTAGGTCATTGCGCCATCCTCAATATGAATAGATCCACCGGCCACGTTGATGATTTGGTCTTTACCTGTTAACGCCGTGCCATTGATCTTGGTCACATGCAGCGTATCACCGTCTAAATCAGTATCATTTGTGGTCAAATCAATCGCGGTAACCGTCTCTTCATCCACATGTAGGGTATCAGGCTGTGCCACAGGAGCGGCATTCACACCGACCGTCAATGTGGATGAGGCCTCTAAGTGCCCATCACTTACCGTATAGTGAATATTATGTTCTGCACTGTCACCCGCCATGACTTTTGAGGCATGGTAGGTCATTGCGCCATCCTCAATATGAATAGATCCACCGGCCACGTTGATGATTTGGTCTTTACCTGTTAACGCCGTGCCATTGATCTTGGTCACATGCAGCGTATCACCGTCTAAATCAGTATCATTTGTGGTCAAATCAATCGCGGTAACCGTCTCTTCATCCACATGTAGGGTATCAGGCTGTGCCACAGGAGCGGCATTCACACCGACCGTCAATGTGGATGAGGCCTCTAAGTGCCCATCACTTACCGTATAGTGAATATTATGTTCTGCACTGTCACCCGCCATGACTTTTGAGGCATGGTAGGTCATTGCGCCATCCTCAATATGAATAGATCCACCGGCCACGTTGATGATTTGGTCTTTACCTGTTAACGCCGTGCCATTGATCTTGGTCACATGCAGCGTATCACCGTCTAAATCAGTATCATTTGTGGTCAAATCAATCGCGGTAACCGTCTCTTCATCCACATGTAGGGTATCAGGCTGTGCCACAGGAGCGGCATTCACACCGACCGTCAATGTGGATGAGGCCTCTAAGTGCCCATCACTTACCGTATAGTGAATATTATGTTCTGCACTGTCACCCGCCATGACTTTTGAGGCATGGTAGGTCATTGCGCCATCCTCAATATGAATAGATCCACCGGCCACGTTGATAATTTGGTCTTTACCTGTTAACGCCGTGCCATTGATCTTGGTCACATGCAGCGTATCACCGTCTAAATCAGTATCATTTGTGGTCAAATCAATCGCGGTAACCGTCTCTTCATCCACATGTAGGGTATCAGGCTGTGCCACAGGAGCGGCATTCACACCGACCGTCAATGTGGATGAGGCCTCTAAGTGCCCATCACTTACCGTATAGTGAATATTATGTTCTGCACTGTCACCCGCCATGACTTTTGAGGCATGGTAGGTCATTGCGCCATCCTCAATATGAATAGATCCACCGGCCACGTTGATGATTTGGTCTTTACCTGTTAACGCCGTGCCATTGATCTTGGTCACATGCAGCGTATCACCGTCTAAATCAGTATCATTTGTGGTCAAATCAATCGCGGTAACCGTCTCTTCATCCACATGTAGGGTATCAGGCTGTGCCACAGGAGCGGCATTCACACCGACCGTCAATGTGGATGAGGCCTCTAAGTGCCCATCACTTACCGTATAGTGAATATTATGTTCTGCACTGTCACCCGCCATGACTTTTGAGGCATGGTAGGTCATTGCGCCATCCTCAATATGAATAGATCCACCGGCCACGTTGATAATTTGGTCTTTACCTGTTAACGCCGTGCCATTGATCTTGGTCACATGCAGCGTATCACCGTCTAAATCAGTATCATTTGTGGTCAAATCAATCGCGGTAACCGTCTCTTCATCCACATGTAGGGTATCAGGCTGTGCCACAGGAGCGGCATTCACACCGACCGTCAATGTGGATGAGGCCTCTAAGTGCCCATCACTTACCGTATAGTGAATATTATGTTCTGCACTGTCACCCGCCATGACTTTTGAGGCATGGTAGGTCATTGCGCCATCCTCAATATGAATAGATCCACCGGCCACGTTGATGATTTGGTCTTTACCTGTTAACGCCGTGCCATTGATCTTAGTCACATGCAGCGTATCACCGTCTAAATCAGTATCATTTGTGGTCAAATCAATCGCGGTAACCGTCTCTTCATCCACATGTAGGGTATCAGGCTGTGCCACAGGAGCGGCATTCACACCGACCGTCAATGTGGATGAGGCCTCTAAGTGCCCATCACTTACCGTATAGTGAATATTATGTTCTGCACTGTCACCCGCCATGACTTTTGAGGCATGGTAGGTCATTGCGCCATCCTCAATATGAATAGATCCACCGGCCACGTTGATAATTTGGTCTTTACCTGTTAACGCCGTGCCATTGATCTTAGTCACATGCAGCGTATCACCGTCTAAATCAGTATCATTTGTGGTCAAATCAATCGCGGTAACCGTCTCTTCATCCACATGTAGGGTATCAGGCTGTGCCACAGGAGCGGCATTCACACCGACCGTCAATGTGGATGAGGCCTCTAAGTGCCCATCACTTACCGTATAGTGAATATTATGTTCTGCACTGTCACCCGCCATGACTTTTGAGGCATGGTAGGTCATTGCGCCATCCTCAATATGAATAGATCCACCGGCCACGTTGATGATTTGGTCTTTACCTGTTAACGCCGTGCCATTGATCTTGGTCACATGCAGCGTATCACCGTCTAAATCAGTATCATTTGTGGTCAAATCAATCGCGGTAACCGTCTCTTCATCCACATGTAGGGTATCAGGCTGTGCCACAGGAGCATCGTTCACGGGGGTTACAACAATAGAAGTATGGCTACTTTGAGTTGAGGTACCATCAGTTACGGTATAATCAACATTAACGTCACCGTTAAAATTAGATTTAGGAATGAAGGTGATAGTGCCGTCAGTAGTAATCGAGATATGTCCATGATCAACATTAATAATTTGATCACCACCCGTTAAAGGTGTTCCATTAATTGAGCCTATCGATAAAGGATCCCCAGAAACACTGGTGTCGTTATCTAATAGGTGTAATACGATTTTATCGTCTTCAGCAACGGTATAATTATCTACTTTTGCAATAATACCTTCATGACGAATAGTGTTATTAAATAACTCATCTGATTCTAAAATAGATTTAGGCTGACCTGCTGTTGAATAATCAGTAGTCGCTAAAAGTTCATCGCCATTACGCTGAAGCGTAACAAAATCAAATCCACCAGCATGCGTTGGTGATCCTGCTGCTGTCGCTTTTGTATGAATAGTTGGATCATCGCCAGATGCGATTAATGCCTGAATATTTTCAATATCAGAACTATCATTATTAATTGGAGTTATTGTTGATTCTGATAATATTTGTTGGCTTTCACCATCGAGTAATATTTGTTGGTTATTCTCTGTGGCAAGGGTTAGTGTTGCATTATCATTAAATTGTAATTCCGCTCCCGCGGGTATTATTTGTCCTAAAACAACAGTTTCAATCGAACCATTATTATTAATAATAATTCGTCCATGAATATCTTGAACTTTACCTGTGAGAGACGTTGCAAACACTTTCATGTAAAAACCCTTACTAATGACTAAGAGATACAATAATCAAATAATCAAATAATCAAATAATCGATAAACAATAAATACTAAATAAGCATTAATCGATTATGCACTGTGATCTATATAAGTCAATTTCAAATGTTTATCTAATGAATAACATTTATTAAAAAAAACAATATTCATTATAATTTAAAACACAAGGGAAACATTTGATTACTTTTAGAGCAAATAATACAAATTAAATCTATTACTTTTTTTTAAACATATTATAATAATAATTAATTGGTTTGCTTGTTAATGCTTGTTTTTTTTATAAAACATTTATAGAAAAAGAGATGTTTTATTATTCTTATATTAAACCATACCAATCTTTAATATTATTTAGTCCTACATAAAAATTTAGATATTGTTATTTATCTAAATGTGGACGCCACCAATAATGTAATAAATAACGACAAGCTTGTTTGACATCATTCAGAATCAAATACAGAGCAGGCACTAATATTAAAGTAACTACTGTTGCAAATAAGATCCCAAATGCTAATGAGGTTGCCATCGGGATTACAATTTGTGCCTGTAAACTCGTCTCAAGTAAAATAGGCGCTAAACCAAAAAAAGTAGTTAATGATGTCAATACTATGGCACGAAAACGACAACAACCGGCATCGGTAACAGCATCATAAATAGGGGCACCTTGTTTTAATGCTCGATTGATAAATACCACCAGCACTAAAGAATCATTCACCACCACACCAGATAATGCCAAAATACCAAAAACACTCAGTAAATTAAGTGAAATATCGGCAAAATAATGTCCGGCAATCGCACCGATAATACCAAAAGGGATCACTGACATAATAATTAATGGCTGAGTATATGAACGTAATGGAATCGCCATTAATGCAAAAATAGCAAACAACGCTAATACTGCATCACGAATTAGACTGCCTTTGGTTTCAGACTCTTCTTTAGCTTGTCCATCCAATTGAATAGTAACTGTTGGATATTGTTGACGTAATAGCGGTAAATAATCTTTATTTATCGTGTTATATATGTCAGATGGAGAGGCTTTATCTTTATAAACATTTGCACTAACGATCAGTGTTCGCCGTTTATCTACACGATTAATACTGTTTAATGCCGATATAAAATCAACAGTCGCTACTTCAGAAAATGGCACTAACGTCCCGTTTGCCAATACCACTTTCATATTTTGTAAATAACCAACACTACGACGTTCATCAATGGGATAGCGAACCATTACTTTTACTTCTTCGTTATTACGTAAAATACGCTGAACTTCAATACCATGAAAAGCATGTCGAACTTGATTGGTCAGATTAGCAACGGATAAACCTAATAACTTACCGATTGGTGTTAACGTAATATTAATCTCTTGAGTTGGTGCAGATAAATCATCTTCAATATTAAAAACGCCTTGATAGCGTTCAAGTTGCTGCTTTAATTGTGCTGCTGCTTGTAAAAGTTGCCGACTATTCTCACCTTGTAATCGGTACTGAATATCACTTTTCTGACGATCAATAGATGCTTCATAAGCAATAGTTTTAACGCCAGATAATGGTGGAATATGGTGTTTCCATTTATTTAAAATTTCAAAACTGGTAATGGGTAAACTCTCACCTTTTTCTAATTCAACCAATACAAACATATTGTTATTATCTCGCATATTAACAAAACTATGCTTCACCACATGTACACCCTGCTGCTGATATATTTCGTTATCAGTTACATACAATGCCTGCTCTAATTGATTAATAACCTTAACATTATTGGCTTTTGAATTAGAGTCATTCATTTCCACCAATACTTGAATATAATCAGAGGGTAATTTAGGAAAGAATACCCAGCGTAACTGTCCACTAAACACCAATGCTAACGCTAAACATAATACGCCGACAAATGTCGCTAGGACGCTATATCGATGCATTATTGCTAAGTGAATAAAACGGCGATAATGAACATAAATAAATTGATTTACTGCCTGATTAAAACGTTGTTTCATCCGGACTATAGGATTATTCCAAGATCGTTGTTGTACTAATCGCGAGCGAGCTAAATGCGCAGGTAAAATTAATTTAGATTCAATCAAAGAAAATGTTAAACATAAAATAACCACCCATCCAATGGCCTTAAAAAATTCAGTGCGGGGACTGTCTGACAATAACATCGGCACAAATGCCGCCATGGTCGTTAATACACCAAAAGTTGCCGGAATAGCAACTCGCTTTGCCCCTTGAATAACATGATTAATTGTTTGTCCTTTTTGTTCTACCACTGAATAGACACTTTCTCCAACAACAATGGCATCATCAACCACGATGCCAAGCACTAAAATAAATCCAAATAAAGACAATAAATTAATTGATATATTAATCATTTCTAATGGCATAAACAGTAGCGTACCAAGAAAACAAAAAGGCAGCCCTAGTATTACCCAAAATGCTAATCTCACTTCAAGAAAAATCGCAAGAATAATAAACACCAACAATCCGCCATACACCATATTAGACAACATCATGTTAAGTCGCCCTTCTAGGTAATGTGACATATCAGCCCATTTATCAATATGGATACCAGCAGGTAATTGAGCTTTTTTATTCGTCACATAATTACTAATTTGTCGTGATATTCGTGTTGCGTCTTGATTAGGAAGATTGCGAATTTGTATTACGGCGGCACGTTGTTGATTAAACCGATTAAGCACTGCTTGTTCAACAAACCCATCCGTTACAGTGGCAATATCAGACAAGCGTAGTCGGCTTCCATCAGCATTAGTGCGTAATACTATATTGGCAAATTGATCGCCTTGATAAAGTTGTTCTGTAGTGCGAACTAATACATCACCATCTTGAGCTTTAATTGCTCCCGCAGGTAAATCCAGTGAGCGTTGTTGTAATACCTGCGCTATTTGTTCAATGGTAACATCATGATCACGCAGTTGTTGTGCCGCTATTTCAATTGCTATTTCATCATTTCTTATTCCGCTAACCGTTACCGCTGTCGCACTGGTTTGTTGAATAATTTCATCTTTGACAACTTGAGCATAACGTTTGAGTTGTCGATCACTCAAATCACCATATATTGATAAAAACATCACATTACTCATAAATTCCGCCCGTTGAATCAATGGCGGCTCCATTTGAGCAGGGAATGTCGTAATATTATTAACTCGCTGTTTTACCTCATCTAAAACTTTATTGAGATCGGCATCATTCTCTAGTTCAACCGTAACCGTTCCACTGCCTTGATTAGCCACCGCTGTTACTCTTTTAATATCAGCAAGATCATCAATGGCTTGTTCAATTTTAACTGTGATCCCTTGTTCTACATCCTCAGCAGCGGCCCCAGTATATTGAGTAGTAATAGTAATTTTATGAGTACCAAAAGCGGGAAATATCTCTTTATTAATAAGATTGACTGAAAATAAACCACCAACCATCACCAGTAACATCAATAAATTAGCAGCGACATGATTACGCGTAAACCAAGCAATGATCCCTGATGATTCCATTCTTTACTCTCCGTCCTCAGTACCTTTAGTATGCATCAGTGTGAGTGTTGCTTGTGCCGCAGATGAAGAGGTATTAAAGATTGGGGTAACTTCTGTACCGTCTAAATGATTATCAGGCCAAGTTAATGACACTAATTCATCTTCATCTAACCCGCCACTAATATAAGCATAATCAAGATCGGTACGTGCAATAACTACTTTTCGCATTTGAGTTAATCCATCACTATTAACCAATATTACATGATTATTTCTCACCATATGACGTTGTAACTTTATTGCATTATCAATCGGTTTAGCGGCAACATTAGCGGTAACAAACGTCCCAAATTTTAGAACCTCAGTACGCTGTGAGCGAGGTAGCTGTAATTGATAAGGGTCTATCACATCAACAATCAGGTAAACCATTCGGCTTTGCTGATCGATAATCCCTTCAGTGCCAATATAATCAGCTTGCCAATGTTGATAAGGCTGACCAAGACGCTCTGAGGCTAATATAACGTGAGTATTGAGTGAGTTTGTATCAAGGAATGAAAAAGCTTGTGGTGTTACGGGAAGGCGAACACGAGCGACATCGGTGCCAAATATACGCCCAAGTTGCTCGCCGACATTAACATGAGTACCAATATTAACCGCTTTCTCTGTAATTAAACCATCAAAGGGTGCAGTAATACTTGTACGAGCAACGTTACGTTGGGCACGTGCTAATGCTGCTTGTGCAAATTTAACGTTCGCTTGTTCTTGTTTTCGTTGTGGAATTCGTAATCCTAACGCTGACTGCTTAGCGACGGCCACATGACGTAAATTCTTTTTTGCTACGATCCCATGCGCAATTTCTTGTTCAAGTTTCGCTTGTGCTTGGGCTAACGTTGCCTGTGCCTGAGCAAGATCTGCATGGTAATCATTGTCATCTAAATACGCTAACACTTGCCCTTTTCGTACAAATTGCCCGACCGCAAAGACAGGGGATACACGGTTAACAATGCCACTTACTTGCGCAACTAATTCTGCTTGATGCTTAGGTTTAACCATCCCATAAGAATGAACAGTAAAACGCAACTGCTGTTTTTGTACTTGCATAACATCAAGCACTGGCACAATCTTTTCAATTATTTTTTGCTGAGGTTGAGGTCTATTTAATAATAACCCTGCTGATAACCCTGCAAACAGCAATAAAATCACTATCGGTAAATAGCGTCTTATGATGACACTCATGCTATTCAATCCCTTACTAGCAAACCAAAACAAACCATTGCTTTAATTTGAGTGTAGGACATGTCTGCATAGTGTGTTGCTGATAGGGAAAAAATCTCATTTATATACTAAATAATGCTTGAAAAGGTATTTTCTGCCCTCATTTCTATAAATAATAAGTAGAGAAAAAATTAAAATACGGTGAAATGCTGATGGATAATCAACAAATACATCTCTACAATAAAACACAGTACAATTTTTTGGTGTTGATAGTTTTTTAAAATCAGCAGGTTATTAAATACCACAGAAAAAGATTAGAAAAACTAATCAAAAGATGTTGACGAAGAACCACCGGAAGCATATATTAATTACACGAACTGCCGAATGGAGTTCAATCTGCTACTAAGATTCGCCTTATTAGGGAATGCCTTATTAGCACTTATATAACGAATCGATACTCTATAAAGAATTGATTCACTTAGTTCGCTGTTAAGTCCTTTAGTCAATAACGACAAACTTAACAAACAACTAAGACTATTGCTTATTATTGAGGATAGTTTTTATGCGTAATGTAGATTTCACTCCCCTATACCGCCATGCTATTGGTTTTGATCGCTTGTTTAACCTTGTTGAAGCAAGCAACACTAAAACCCAAGCTGCGGGATACCCTCCGTACAATATCGAACAAACGGATGAGAATAACTACCGTATCACTATGGCGGTTGCTGGTTTCTCTGAAGAGCGTTTAGATCTTACTCAAAACGAGAATATGCTTGTTGTGACTGGTACTCGTGCACCAGAAGAAGGCAAGAACTTTATTTACCAGGGTATTGCTGAGCGTAACTTTGAACGTAAATTCCAACTTGCTGATTACGTAAGCGTTGTTGGTGCTAATCTTGAAAATGGTCTGCTACATATTGATCTTTTCCGTGAAGTACCAGAAGCGATGCAACCACGTAAGATTGCAATTGGTCAATCAGCATCAGTAGCACCGACTGCCGAATAAACCTCGTCAGCTGTAAGTGCTCCTCTCGTAATAACGTTGAGCTATTAGCTTCATCAATATCGCCACTATTTTGGCAATGACCTAATAGCTCCATCATTATTCAACCCTATTATGGGTTATTTAAATAAATTTAGTTGGATTGATTATTGTTATTCACAAAGATCACATGAACCATTTTCATGGACCTTAACGGCATACTTAGAACTCGCCGTTCGAATAAGAAAAACTAATCAATCTGACGCACAAAGGAATTATAACTATGAGTAAGATTATCGGTATTGACTTAGGTACAACTAACTCTTGTGTTGCTGTTTTAGATGGTGATACACCACGCGTTATTGAAAATGCGGAAGGTGAGCGTACCACTGCATCAATTATTGCTTACACAGATGGTGAAACCTTAGTAGGACAACCAGCAAAACGTCAGGCAGTGACTAACCCTGAAAATACATTGTTTGCGATTAAACGTTTAATTGGTCGTCGTTTTGAAGATGATGAGATCCAACGCGATCTTGATATCATGCCTTACAAAATTGTCAAAGCAGATAATGGCGATGCATGGGTTGAAGCGAAAGGCCAAAAGATGGCTGCACCACAAGTTTCTGCTGAAATATTGAAAAAAATGAAAAAGACAGCAGAAGAATACTTAGGTGAAAAAGTAACAGGTGCTGTCATTACCGTTCCCGCTTACTTTAATGATGCTCAACGTCAAGCAACAAAAGATGCAGGCCGTATTGCAGGTCTCGATGTTAAGCGTATTATCAATGAACCAACAGCGGCAGCATTAGCTTATGGTCTTGATAAAAAAGCCGGTGACAGTGTTATTGCTGTTTACGACTTAGGTGGTGGTACATTTGATATTTCTATTATCGAAATTGATAACGTTGATGGCGAGCAAACCTTTGAAGTACTAGCAACCAATGGTGATACTCATCTTGGTGGTGAAGACTTTGATACGCGCCTAATTAACTACTTAGTAAGTGAATTTAAGAAAGATCAAGGTATCGACCTTAAACATGATCCACTAGCAATGCAACGTGTAAAAGAAGCGGCAGAAAAAGCTAAGATCGAATTATCGTCAGCACAGCAAACTGATGTCAATTTACCTTACGTTACCGCGGATGCAACTGGTCCTAAACACTTGAATGTTAAGATCACACGTGCAAAATTGGAATCACTGGTTGAAGACCTAGTACAAGGTACACTAGAGCCTGTAAAATTAGCGTTGAAAGATGCGAACTTGAACATAAGTGACATTACTGATGTTATCTTGGTTGGTGGTCAAACACGTATGCCTATGGTACAAAAAGTAGTGACTGATTTCTTTGGCAAAGAGCCACGTAAAGACGTTAACCCAGATGAAGCTGTTGCTATGGGTGCAGCTATTCAAGGTGGTGTGTTAGCGGGTGATGTTAAAGATGTGCTATTACTTGATGTAACACCGCTATCATTTGGTATTGAAACCATGGGTGGTGTGATGACAACCTTGATTGATAAGAATACGACGATTCCAACAAAAGCGAATCAAGTATTCTCTACTGCCGAAGATAACCAGAACGCAGTAACGATCCATGTCCTTCAAGGCGAGCGTAAACAAGCGGTACATAATAAATCATTAGGTCAGTTTAACCTTGAAGGTATTCAAGCTGCACCGCGTGGTATGCCGCAAATTGATGTGACATTTGATTTAGATGCGGATGGTATTTTAAATGTATCAGCCACAGACAAAGCAACAGGTAAAGCACAAAAGATCACTATTCAAGCATCTGGCGGTTTAACCGATGCTGAAATTGAAAAGATGGTACAAGAAGCAGAAGCTAACAAAGACGCAGACAAACAGTTTGAAGAGTTAGTGACTGCTCGTAACCAAGCGGATCAATTGATTCATAGCACACGTAAGCAGATGACTGAAGCGGGAGATAGCTTCCCTGCAGCAGAAAAAACGAACATTGAAGCAGCTATCACAGCACTTGAAGCGGTGAAATCTAGCGATGATAAAGCAGCGATAGATACACAAACTCAAGCGTTAATGACAGCAGCACAAAAAATAATGGAACATGCTCAGGCTCAAACCCAAGCAAATACTCAAGGACAATCTGACGCTAACCAACAACAAAAAGCGAAAGATGATGACGTTGTAGATGCTGAGTTTGAAGAAATGAAGTAAAACGTTGTTGTTGCTGTCTCAATAATCGACAGCACAAAACAAAAACTTCATAATAACAATGGGCGTAGAGATTTTTATCTCTCGCCCTTTTCGACGATCACAATAGAGAGAATCCTATTAGGCTAACTATCTGTGCCTTTTTAATTCATTAACTGTTTAAGTATGATGCTGTTTTTCGTTATCATATGCTTTAACTGTATGATTTAGAATGTTCCAGATAGTTGTCCCTATAGGGATAAGAGGTGTTACCAATGTCAAAACGCGATTTTTATGAAGTTCTTGGTGTCGCCAAAACTGCATCTGAAAAAGAAATTAAGAAAGCTTACAAAAAGCTAGCAATGAAGTTTCACCCAGATAAAAACCCTGATGATCCAACCGCAGCCGATAAATTCAAAGAAGTAAAAGCTGCCTATGAGATTCTTATGGATAAAGAAAAACGCACAGCTTACGATCAATTTGGTCATAACGCGTTTGAAAATCCAGGCATGGGTGGAGGTCATCGCGGCGGTCAGCAAGGCTTTGGTCAACAAGGGGGTTATAGCGACTTTGAGGACATGTTTGGCGGTGCATTTGGTGATATGTTCTCTAATGCACGTGGTGGTCGAGGCGGCTTCGGTGGACGTCACTCTACCCGCCCTCAAAAAGGTGAAGATCTTCAATACACCATGGAAATCGACCTTGAAGATGCGATCAATGGTGCATCACGCGTTATCGATTTACCTGTTTTTGAAGGTAGCACTCAAACTAATAAAAAACTTAACATCAAGATCCCTGCGGGTATCGAAGATGGTGGCCGTATTCGTCTGACAGGCAAAGGTCATCCTGGTGTTAATGGTGGTGCTCAAGGTGACGTTTATATTCAAATGAATATTCGTCCTCATCCACGTTATACTCGTGAAGGTAATAACTTACTTTGTAAAGCAACCACTGATTTTGTTACCGCAGCATTAGGCGGTAAAGTGGAGGTGAACACACTAGGCGGCGCTATTAGTTTGAAAATACCTGAAGGTACTCAAAACGGGCGTAAATTCCGTCTTAAAGGCAAGGGTGTTACCGATCGTAAGGGCAATACTGGTGACTTAATTGTTCAACTAGTAATTGAAACACCGCTCAACCTTAGCGAACGTCAAAAAGAATTACTGAATGAGTTTGCAGCGGCTTAACCTGCACTAAACCAAACTCAGTTTATAATAAAGCCAATACCGACGAATATTATCATTCTAACGTATTGGCTTTTTTACATTAAACGAATATTAAAAGTAGGAATAACCATGCTAAAAAAAATCATTACCACCAGCTTGTTAGTGATTACAGGCATCAGTTTTACCACTTCTTGTGCATTCGCTGCTAACATCACAGACCTCAATAGCGCAGTTGAAAATAGTCGTCATTTACTTGAAGGCGAAACATTCACTTTAGATCACCCCTGCCGTTTTTTTAATGACTACAGTTACAAACTCTATCACTGCCAAGCAATGATCGCTCCGCTCGCATTAATTAAAGACAAAACTTTAGCAGCAACAACAGAAACAGATAACCTTTTACATCGCCAAATTGCATTTGTACGAAAAGAAGGCGGATTTGCAATATTTCGATTGTTGCCAATTTCAAAGCAACCTATTACTGAAGATGGTGATAACGACAGCAGCTATACTCCACCTGCTGCAGCTAAAAAACAATTATCCTTTTTAGGCTTTAAAGGCAGTGAAAAAGAATAAAAATGAGTTAAAAATCGCTCATCTTACTCAACTAAATAGCTCAATTATTCACCATGAAAACACTTTGCTATGATCCTATAAATAATTCAATAAAATTGGTACGTCTTTAGTCAAACTCGATTTAGAATACGCAGCAATTATCCTGTTGCGTCGTTTCTAGACTAAATTGTGAGTCCAATTTTTACCCGTTATGATAGAACATAAAATTGAACAATGGGGCATTCGCCGCGTTGAAAAGCACCTTAATCGTCCACCTCTTTTTACTCATATTTCAGATAAAAGACTCTGTCAACTTTGTGTTGGCTTATCGTTTTTCATTGGTTTCATGACAACGTTTGTTATTGTTGCCTTTGAAATCTATCTTGAACTCTTAGGTGAGAATTGGCTCGCGTGGGATAACCTCGGTAGGCTAATAATAATCAATATTGTCTTCATTGGCTTAGAATTATTACTTTTATTTGAAATCGGTTTTATCACTACCGCGCTACTAATCAATCGTGCCAGTGCTAAGAACCATTTTTGTGACAAAATGAAAGCATCATTAGTTCGTGCGGTAATGGAACTCTCAGAACCCATTGATAATATTCACGGCATTAAACCTTATAAAGCACTCAGTAAATTTCGCTATATCAAAGTCGCTCTTTATTCTGGTAAAGATATTCTAAGTAACTTTGTGATCAAAGCGGTGCTACAAAAATCAATATCGCGCAGCAGCGTTCGCGTTTATATACCACTCATTTCGACCTTAATTACCGGTTTTTGGGATGCATGGGTTCAACAAAAAGCACTGCGTGAAGTAAGACTACGGATTTCAGCACGCATTTATGTGCTTAATCAAGTATCGCACCACCAGCAAAAGCCAGTATCAATAACATATCGCACTGCGCTATTACGCAGTATTGCTGTACGCCAAAGCTATAAACAAGAATGTGATGTTAATTTAGAATTATTCTATGACGAAATCTATAAACAAGCCCCAATTACACTAACAGACATTGAATCACCGACGTTGCTATTACAAAGTTTAAGCCTATTAAATCCTGCAGAATATAACGAGGTCATTACTATACTGACCACCTTGCTCTTCTTTCGACAGCGCCTAACAGCCAATGAGAAAAAGCTCTTGATTCAATGTGGGATTATTCAACGCCAGAAAATCAATCCTCTCTTAGCGTAACAGCTTCAATTACGGGTTGTTTACTGCTTAGTGTAAGAGTAAACAACCCTCTTTTTTAATTACCACTCATTTATTTATCTCTTTACAATTAAGATTAAAGCATCAGCAATACATTTTCAGACCATATTTAAATCAATTAGCTGGTAAATTAATCACAACTAAGAATAACAAAAAAAGATTTACTGTCTTTAATTGTTACATCGTCTACATAAACAAAAAAAAGCTCGATTTCGAACGTTCGAATGCTCATTTTGTATGATCTTGTCACATTTCTAAACTAACCTAAGTATTATTATCCGTCTAAATCTTCTAATACGAAAAATAGGTTAGTAATGAAAACTTTAATAGCTCATCGTGGTATGTCTTCTCTTGCTCCAGAAAATACATTATCCGCATTTTCATTATGTAAAGATAATGGTGTTCAATGGTTTGAATGCGATGTAGACATTTTACAAGACGGTACTGTTATTATTTCTCATGACGATACATTAGATCGTTGCACTGATAAAAGTGGTCGTCTATTTGATATTAGTCATGCAGATCTATCTTCTATTGATGCTGGAAGTTGGTTTAGTGATGATTACATCAATGAGCGTTTACCTACCATTCAAGAGTTAATTTCATTAGTAAACGAAAAAGAATTAAACCTTAATATTGAAATTAAATCATGCTCTGAAAGTGCAGAATTAAGTCATCTTCTCATTAAGAATTTAATCGCAGCATTAACCGAATTAAATCCAGATCGAGAACTTATTGTTTCAAGTTTTAATCATCTCGTATTATCTGAATTTAAACGTCAAAGCCCAACAACTAAGGTGGCTTGTTTATTTGAAAGCCATACGCTATGGGATGATTGGAATTCAATCATTGAATGGTGTCAGGCCGATTATATTCACCCAGAAGAAAAAGGGCTAACACGTGAAATGGTCAATAAATTCAAGGCTTCGGGTATTAAAGTAAATGTATGGACAGTAAATGATTTAGCACGAGCAAATGAATTATTTAACTGGGGTGTGGATGGAATTTGTACTGATATTGCACATAAATTTCCATCAAAATACAAATCTCAAAATTAATAAATTCTAAAATAAGAGTACGAATATGACGTTATTTGAAAAAATAGGCTTCACGAGTAGAAACCAATTATTCGGTTTCTTTTCTGTTGTAATGTCAGGGCAAATTATTTACTCGGCATTTGAAGCATTCAAAGGAACATTCTACAATTTATTATTAGAAGTTTTACAGATAGATAATACCCAAATGGGAATATTATTTACCTTGATCGGTTCTGCTATGTTTTTTTATATACCAGCAGGATGGGTCAACAACCGTTTTTCTGTAAAATCAATTTTAATGACCAGTTTAACCATCCGTTTTATAAGTATGATGGTTATTATTTTCTTAGAACCTGGATTTAGTGTTTTAGTTATCATTGCCGGTATTTGGGGGCTTGTTGATGCCGCATTTTGGCCGTCAGTTGTTAACGGCGTAACATTAATGTCAGGTGCTAAAAATAAAGGTATGGCATTTGGCTTATTAGAATCTGTTCGCCGTGCTGCTGAAATGAGTATGAACGCCGCTATTGTTGGTATCATGGCATTAGTCGGAGGTTCTATTCTAGTATTCCAAGGCGCTATTGTTTTTTATACCTTACTAATTTTACCAATGATCTTTTGTGTGTGGAAATTTGTTCCTGATAATCACATGGAGATAAAACAAGGTGAAAGTAAAAATAAACAAGCACTTAAAGGACTTTTTCATGTCTTAAAAATGCCAACAGTGTGGCTTGCTGCAATTACGTCTCTTACCGTATATTGGATTTATATCACACTAATTTATACAGTACCTTATCTACAAGCTGTATTTGGTTTAACAACAGCACAAGCCGCTATTTTTGGTATTATTAATACAGGTGCAATGGGTGTTATTGCTGGGTTAGTTGCTGGCTCTATTGCTGACTTTGTATTTAAATCATCCATTAAAATGATGTTTTGTGCATTAGGACTAACAGTAATTTGTTTAGGTATAACCATTTTATTACCTAAAACAGAAGGCATGCTTATGATTAACATGGTGTTATTAATGTGTTTCTCATTTAGTATATTTCTTGCAAAAGGCATCATTCTTGCCCCTGTTGCAGAAGCTGGTGTACCTAAAGATTATAGCGGTTCAGCGATGAGTGTTGGCTCTTTTGCGGCTTATGCTTCTGTTTTTTGGGCGTACGCTCTAAATGGCTGGATCATTGATACTTACCCTGCAGTTCAAGCCTACCAGATGATTTTTGGTATAGGGCTAACTGTTGCTATCCTTGGCATGATTTGTTCACTCATTCTGATTTCAATGAAGAAGAAAAATGAAGGTAAACTTATTCATGCAGAAGCATAAATAATACAGCAAAAACCTCCAATTAAAGTCTCAATATATTTTTATATATTGAGACTTTGTCATTTTTACTATTACAAAATAAAATGAATTAACTCATCAATATTGCTAGCAGTATTTTATTCTTCTTTACTTTGCATTTGCTTTTTAAGACGAGCTAAGTTGATTGGGTTTGAGCGAACAGTAAAAGTAATATGTTCATACTCATACTCTTCTTTGGTCACACTCATGCTTGAGCGAATTTCACCAATAATTCCGTTGGCAGTGTATGGCACGATGATTTCATCTTCGATCATCTCATCTTGTGCAATATTAACGATATATTGATGTAATTTAGTAATATCCGCCGGATTACGAGTCGATGTCATGATCGCATCAGGGAACTCAGCCATCAATGCTTGTTGTTGCTCGATACTCAATTGGTCTGATTTATTTAACACCAATTGTTTCGGAATATCATCCACACCGACTTCGTGTAGCACTTCATGAACCACATCAAGCTGTGAACGAAAAGAAGGATCAGAGGCATCAACCACATATAGCAATAATGAAGCATCATGCGCTTCTGCCAATGTTGAATGGAATGACGCGACTAAATCGTGCGGAAGCTTCTTAATAAAACCGACGGTATCAGAAACTAAAATACGTGGTTGAGTAATTGGCTGTAATGCACGTACAGTAGTATCTAGCGTCGCAAACAATTTGTTTTCAACTAATACTTCACTGCCTGTTAAGGCACGCATCATTGATGACTTACCCGCATTGG
This sequence comes from Photobacterium toruni, assembly GCF_024529955.1. Classification (NCBI taxonomy): domain Bacteria; kingdom Pseudomonadati; phylum Pseudomonadota; class Gammaproteobacteria; order Vibrionales; family Vibrionaceae; genus Photobacterium; species Photobacterium toruni. The sequence goes on along the minus strand of NZ_AP024855.1, from coordinate 1,066,027 downwards.
TATAACCCACTAACGCGACACAGAACAATTCTGAACGTTGCGCACGACGGCCTTTAAGTTCATCTTGCACACTAGCAAGTTCACGTCTTAACTCTGCGAGTTGGTCACGGATTTTACGACGATCAAGTTCAAGTGTGGTTTCACCTGCACCTTTACCCATTTGACGTTCTTTGTTACCACTGGTTGATTCACGTAAACGTGGCGCTAGATAGTTCAGGCGGGCAATTTCAACTTGTAGTCGTGCTGTTCGAGTACGCGCATGGCGACTAAAAATTTCAATAATAATACCGGTGCGATCAAATACCTCGACACCTAATTGATTTTCAACATTACGTAATTGTGATGGACTTAAATCACAATCAAAAACGACGACATCAGCACTACCAAAAGGTAAATCTTCAGAAGGTAGTTCGCTAAAAAGCATCTCATCAACAATGTCATCATCATCATCATCGAAATCATCCACAAAGCCTTGGTTACCCGTAAGATGCGCTATTTCAGCCATCTTGCCAGAGCCAAGTACATTCATACGTTGGGTTGAACTGAGTTTTTGTGATTGTGTTCCCACAACTTTAAAACCAAGCGTGGTAACAAGACGAGCTAATTCAGCCAGTGATGCTTTGGCTTCATCACCTTTAAATTGCGGTGTTTGGATTGAAATAAGTAATGCACGGTTTTGTGAGGCTTTTGCTGTTAATTGCATAATTTTCTATACGTGCACATACGCGCACCCTATTTTTATATTTGTTTCATCCTACGCTGTTATCAATCAGCTTTATATAAAAATAGACTGTCGTTTAGGTTATCACTTAACCATCTTCACCTTTTTCTCCTCTTTTCGAAGATAACGCTGAGTATTAGCCGCTAATATTGCTGTTAATTGCGCTATCGGCATTTGATGGTGTTTAGCCAAAGCTGCAATCACCGTAACCACCATATTTGGTTCACCAACCTCTCCGTTATATTTACATGGCGCATCAGATTCAACTAACATCATTGATAACGGTATAGTTTGCACAAATAGCCAATAGTGATCATCAACAAAAATCCACGGACTCACCGAGATAAAATGTCCCAGTTGATATAACAGTGCTAATTGTGATGCTGAGCCTTCATACCAATGGAATAAAGCCCCCGTTACACCATATCGTTGTAATATTGGCAGTGCTAGCGCAATATCGTCCTCCACAACATGCAAATTGATCGGTAAATTATAATCCGCAGCAATAGCAACAAAACGAGCCATTAATTGTGCGCCCTGCTGTTTTAGCTGTCGCTTTTCGATCGTCGTTTTGTGATCAAGATAAAAAAACGGTATCCCAATTTCACCAATACCACTTAACAAACCATGATGCTGATGAATCAAAGCTATCACCGCTTCTATCATCGTTTCATCACAATTTACTTCAGGGTGAACGCCTAAAAATAATTCAACCCCATCAGGATACTGCTGCTTTAATCTCAATAACTGTTGAGCACTATCAAGAGTCATTGATACCGCCCCTATTTTATTACCAGCAGCAATAAAAGCAGCAATATTTTCAGGTGTAACAGATTCTAAATGGCAATGGATATCAGTGATCATTATTTATATCTATCAAGTAAAACACATACCATACGCAAAATATTATTAAGTAGCTATCTCAACCAAATGCATAAAAAGTAAATAATAAAAAACCCTCTATTAACTTAAATATTAATAAAGGGTTTCCTCGTTATATTATTCATTTATTTTCACTGGATAATACAATGTGTTTATTTAGCGGTAGCAACGACACCTGTAGAAGGAGCAACCGCAGGTGTCGTCTCTTTTGCTGGTGTTACAACATGATCACTTAGTTTAACTTGCGTTGGCGAAGTAATCCCAGCGTGCTGAAATTGCTGTTGCATTGCTAACATTTGCTGTTGTTGCTGCTGCATTAACTTCGCCATATTAACTTGCATGGTATTAAAATCACTTGGGCTACCCATTGTATTCCAAGAATTAGCAAACGCTTGATTCATTTCAAGTTGTTGTTTCTGCATCGCATCAAAAAAACGCTTATCTACTTTTTGATTATGGCCATGACCTTGAAATTGAACAATTTCGTAATGGAATGGCCCTTGTGGTGTTTGCAATACACCCTTAGTTACACTTTTCTCACCATCTTTGGTTTTGATCGTATTGGTCGTTTGATCAGGCAACACTTTAGTATTAGCTTTTGCCATCATTTGGCGATCAACACTTTGGATCCAACCTGTATTACCATTTGTAGAATCGCCTACTTTTTCCCAGCCATTATTTTGATAAATAGTGATTAGCGGCACATCTGATTTTATTGTTTCAACAACAGGAGAAGTAACGCTTGGGTTTTCATATACCTTAATCGTTTGAATACTTGTGTCAGCCCATGCTGCAGTACTTATACAAGTCGCTGCGATAATACCTGTAATTGCCATAGCTAAACGTTTCATACCAACCTCTGCTGTATATTTATATAACTTAAAAATAATTTAAAAACTGGGTGTATAAATATATCAATTGAGCATAGCTATATTAAGCAATAAAAATGAACTCAAAATGAATAATGGCTTCTTTGGTTCATCTATAATAATACGAAAATGAAATATGACTAACTAAAAAAGATCATTACATTTTGTTTTTCTTTTATAAAAAGATTAATTATTCACAAAAAATAAATAAAGCTCTGTCACTATTTTATTTATAATGACAGAGCCTATTTTAATCTTGTTTAATAATAATTTCACGAGGATATTTTTTTTCTTTTTGATAAATATCATACTCAGAAGTCCCTTGTCCTAAATCGTCAATAGGAGCTTCAGTTGCAATTTCAACACTAACGCCAAACTCATGTTCACGCGCTTTAAATGCATCAAAAATAGCTTTTTCTGCTGGTGTTAATTGAGTAAGATCTTTACCTTCAAGTGCTAATATTTGATCAAGAAGTTTTTTATCTGCAGGAGACATAATTACTACCCTTAATAATTTAGTTATAATAAAAACAATCCGATCAAATAAGATACGCCATTAGACTTAATATACTAGTGACTTATGTTGTAGAACATGAGCAATTAATTTTCATTTGTGATCATTTATTTTGTTATATTTGAATTCATTCCTTGTGTAATTAACTGACGCAACCATTGATGACTCGAATCTAAATCAAAGTGTTTATTCCATAATAGCAGGTAACCTCCAGGCTCTAGTTCAATAGGAATAGGACGACTGACAAGCTCGGTTTGATCAATCATTGCTAATGCTGCAGCTGAGGGATAGCACATAAAAAGATCACTTTGCTCACAGAGTTTTACTGCTGCATAAAAATCGGTCATATTAACGGCATTATCGAGCTGCTTATTATCAAGCGCTAATATTTCATCAAGTAACCACCGTTTTAGTCCCCCGATGCTAACTTGCAAATGTCGATATTTTAAAAAGACTTCCAGATCCCAAGGTGCATTTAATGCAGGATGTCCTTTACGCATCAAACATACCGGATAATCCCGTGCTAACTCGATATAATTCAATGAAGGTGGCACATTACGATAATGACTAGATGAACGCTGATCCCACTCAAAAATACCGATTCCGAAATCAATTTCACACCGTAATAATCGCTGTAAACTATCATCATTCCATGTTTGACTGGTTAAGCTAATATCAGGTGCTTGCTGTAACAACTGTGGCATAAAGCGGGGATAAGTTAATGAATAAGCTGTTTCAACTAAATCAATATGAAATTGGCGTTGGCTTAACGCAGGATCAAATACTTCAGCCCGCGTTAACTGATTAATTTGTTGTAAAATATCATAAACTGAATCGGATAATGACAGCGCTTTCGGTGTCGGCCGTAAACCATAAGGTGTCCGTTCAAATAAAGGATCCGCAAATGTCTGACGTAATTTAGCTAACTGCTTACTCACCGCTGATTGACTAAGATGAAGTCGAGCTGCAGCGGCGGTAACACTTTGTTCTTCCAATAATACATTCAATATACGTAACAGGTTTATATCAAAGTTCTTCATTTACAGCGCCCTTAACAACGATCGACTTTATACATTAATCAACTCAACATCATGCCGACTATACTCGACCACGTAGATGTTGATGCGCTGCATCTGAGATATCATTACCCCATGCCTGTCGTTGTAATTGTTGCGCTGCGACTAAAGTTGAACCTGAACCAAAAAAAGGATCCGCGACAATATCTCCTTCAACAGAGCTTTGCTCGATTAATGTTTTTATCAATGTCACTGGTTTTTCTGTTGGATAACCACGATAAACACGCTTAAATTCAAGTACGTCCGGAATAGATAAATTGGTTAATTTACGCTTACCTTTTTCAAAGAAAAGAATAAATTCATAACGAGCTCGATAATGATATCCCATACCAATCGCCACTTTATCCCACACGATTGGTTTCCAAAATTTAAATCCAACCTGTTCTGCGATAGGTTTAATATAAAACATCGTTTCCTGATCGCAAAAAAGGTAAAAATGACTATTAGGCTTTAAAACACGATAAGCTTGTTCTAATAATATTTGAAAACGTTGATTGGGAAAAATATCAAACCACTGATTACTTGAGGATTTACTATTTTTAAGACGTGTGGTTGTGCCTATTTTTCGATGCTTTTCTAACGATTCATACGGAGGATCAGTAATCAAAAGATCGATACTATTATCCGCTAATGAAGACAGCCACTCGACGGCATCTTGTTGATATAATTGCATTGAGAAACCCACACTGAACATTAAAAAACAATAATGCCTACACATTATGCATAGGCATTACTTTCGCTAAGTGTTGTAGCAAAAAAAACGTAATATAGATAGCAACAAACAATTAAACGTCGGTAATTTTAATCAACTGTGCTATTTACCACCATTGTGAGTTTTCTTGCTTCACGTCGACAAAGCGGTGTTAATAATGTCATATTATTTTTTATAAAATTATCAACAAAAGTAAAATCGATTTGGCTATAAGCATTTAATACTTGCCCCATCGCTTGTTGAACCAACATTGATTTATCAGCCGCAAGATATAAAATAGTATCACTCAATAAGGCAACATCCATTTGTTGCTTATGATGTAACTGCGCTAACACTGAGGCTCGCTTTAACCATACGCTGTCTGACTCTCGCCACTGAATAAGATAGCGTTGTAAGCTTTTATCTTGCAGCATTATCTTGCCAATCAGGTTACTCACAAGACGATCCAAAATATCAACGTTATCAGCCGTTTCTAACATTTCAAGATATACATGAAAAGAGGCTATTGTTTGATATTCAGGATAATACTCACCAGCATCTAATGCTAAATAGCGTTCCTCTCGATAAACGCCCGACCATAACCATAGTAACAAACGGTGATAATCTTCAATATTATCAATACTAGTATGTGCAATCGCTAATTGAAATATTTTATGACGCTTTTCTGGACTAACACCATAAAAAGGTTGCTGACTATTAAGATCATACTGCATTTTTTTTGCAACAAGTGTGCTGCCTTCTGCCGCTAAATGCTGCTGCATAAGGATAACCATTGGTATAACTAATGACATAGCCGTTCCTCTTTGTTATCTCTCATTACTGCTGAGCATTAAGGCATGTAATGGTTAATAACTTTATTATAATCAATATTGTTATGTTTTTTGATTGATAAAAACAAGTCTTCTGACTTTTTCATATTGCGAGCTAAATCTCAAATCATTTATGCAACTTTCAAGTAATTTATACCTCTCAAATACGAACAATAATCAAAATGAATTACATTTGCATTTTAAGTTTGCATTTATTTAAGTTTAAAACGATAACGATTCTCATTAGTATTCACAAAAATTATCCTATACAGGTATCCTTGTGAAAACTAAGCTGAAATTCCTTACATTTTGTGCTGTTACTTTTTGGTCATTACACTCTTTTGCAGCCACTTATCCTGTTACCATTACCAATGTAGCAGGACGCACCATTACGTTTAACCACCAGCCTCAAAATATTGCTCTTTCAACTAGCCGTATTTTTCCATTGCTTGAAATTATTTATCAACAAAATGCAGAACAAACCTTTGAAGAAATGAATAAGCAATTTGGTCATCGCATAATTAGTGGTGATTTTGGCCAAAATAACGTTAAGGCTATGCAGTAATGACCTCAATTCTACTTGAGTTAAACACACATAACATTCGTAATCGTAATAAGAAAGTGGCTTTAGCGGCTTTCTTGGTACTTAGTATTATTTGTGTTATCGCTGATATTTTTATTGGTTCACAAGGGCTGACTTTTACTCAAGTAATCCACGCGCTTATTCATCCTCAGACCAGTAATATTGCGAGTAAAATTATTGTCTGGGATATTCGTATGCCAATGGCATTGATGGCGCCATTAATCGGGGGAGCTTTAGCCTTAGCTGGTGCACAAATGCAGACGACATTGAATAATCCCCTTGCTGATCCTTATACATTTGGTGTTTCAGCCGCAGCAGGATTTGGTGCATCTTTAGTCATCACCAATGTTGTTGTGATCCCCTTTATTCCTGCGCAATATCAAATAGCGTTAATGGCATTTTTAATGTGCTTATTAACCACTTTTTTAATTGCCGCTATTTCATCAGTAAAACGGATTTCAATTGAAGGGGTGATGTTATTTGGTATTGCCGTCATGTTTGCTTATGACAGTTTACTGACCATGATGCAATATGTTGCCAGTGAGACTCAACTACAAACTTTGGTCTTTTGGCAAATGGGATCACTCGATCGCGGCAGTTGGGCAAAAATCACTGTTCTTGCTATTGTTTTACCCATTGTGTTGTTGATCATGATGAAAGACGCTTGGCAATTATCAACCCTTAAAATTGGTCATGAACGAGCTCAAGCGATGGGAGTTAATGTTAAACGTTTACGCATTAAAACCTTATTATTGGTATCGGTGATCACATCGCTCGCGGTGTCATTTGTTGGGGCCGTTGGCTTTGTTGGGCTGGTTGCTCCTCATATTGCTCGTATGGTCTTAGGCGAAGATCAACGTTACTTCTTACCCGCCTCATTCCTTGTCGGTGCGGTATTGCTTGAGCTTGCATCTATCGCCAGTAAAAGCATTATGCCCGGCATTATTTTGCCGTTAACCGTCGTGATGTCGATCATTGGCATTCCTTTCTTTATCTATTTAATCATTAAAAAAGGTGGACGTTTTTAATGGCGCTTACAATTAATGATATTTCAGTCACATTTGACGATAAAATAATCTTAGATAACTTATCGTTACCCACTATTGGGCTAGGTGAAATGGTGGCAATTATTGGTAAAAATGGTGCGGGTAAATCAACATTACTACGTCATATTACCCAAAATCTACGTCAGCATTCACAGCAAATTTTATTACATGGTAAGCCACTCACGTTAGAAAATATTGGCTATTTACCTCAAGATCATCGCATTTCAGCGACCATTACTGTGGTTGAATTATTGATCACTACCTTAAATATGGGATCACATTCTTTATTTGCCAAAGCAAACAGCGCCGAAAAAAGCTTACAATTATTAAAGCAAATGGGAATTTTACACTTAGCGAATAAGATTTGTACGGAATTATCAGGAGGTGAAAGCCAAATGGTAGGACTTGCGCAAGCTGTTATTAACCAACCCAAAGTGCTTATACTTGATGAACCAACCTCTGCTCTTGATATGCATAACCAAATGAAACTTCTTGATTTTGTAAGGAAATATAGCCAAGAGAGCCAAGCTTGCATCTTAATGGTGATCCACGACCTCAATTTAGCCATTCAATATTCAACCAAAGTTGCAGCGTTACACCAAGGTCAACTTTTTGCTTATGGCGATCCAATAACGACTATTACACCGCCTCTAATTTGGTCGGTATTTGATGTTGACTCACACGTTGCCATTATCGATGATCGACCAATTGTTGTTGTAAAATCGTCCCAAAAAAACGTCTTTAATATAGCTCATTAGATGTATTACTCTTAAATAGCCGATATTAATGTCCTGTTCAATATCGGCTTTATTTAATAATAAAAATCAATCTAACCGTGAGTAGTGATAAGCACTTTTTTTGCCAAAGACATCGCTAAATTATTATCGTAATAAGCAGCTTCATTAATAAAGTGAGGATACGCCTCATAATCACCTTGCCAATGCACTTCAGTACCATCAAACAAAGTGAAGATCGGATCACCATTACGTAACAGTTTAAAATCATTATCTTGTACTGAATGATGTACCATACCAATACGTTGTTCTTGCTCATCAACAGGCAATGATAATGTTTCATGATAACGAAATGCTTCATAGCTTGGTATTAATGGTAAGAGTTCACCTATATTATGCAAATGAACGAAATCAAGGATATGTTTCGTCATTTCATCCATCCAATCAAGAATATCCTGCCGAATCACAGATTGTGGCTGTGGTCCTACTTCAACAATCACACCTTGAGGAGCAATAGAGCTTAAAAAATGATGGTGCTCAACTGGAGTATGATCTTCAAATACTACCACCGCTTTAGGCATTTGCATTTTAACATATGCCCCCATTTGGCGATTAAAGCTATCAGATTGCAGTAAAATTAAAGAAGGCCCCATATTACTGGTGGTATTGTGTAAATCGATAATAAAATCAACATTCGCATTGCCTTTAGGACCTATCTGTTGATTAATCGCTTTAGCGCGACTCTGCTCATAACTTGCTAACTCATTATTGGCCAAGTCCGTTACATTGAATTGGCGATTTAAATCATGATCTACATAACGTTTATTATCATTATGCGCTTTAGGATTCGCAAATACGGTTTCAACACTAAAACTGTCACGATCTAAAACAGTTGACTGCTGCCATTTGCGTAATAAGTAAATACCACTAAACTCATTGCCGTGTGTGCCACCAACAATTGCAACCTTTTTTATTTTACTCATCCTTGTGTCCTAATCTATTCACTGATGACTTTCAGTGTACTGATTTTAATCACTTTTGGAAGTCTATTTATTAGACAAAAAAGTGATTATATATCGCTAAATTGGACGCGTTTGTGCCAATTTTAAATAAGAATGAAGTTGATCATTTTTATATTCAATAGCTGAATGAATATTAGCGTGGCGATTAGCATATACAGTACAACGATAGCAGTTATCGCCTTTGATAATTTTAATCTCAATAGCACCATCAACTAACTGCCAATGTCCTTGCGTATGTAGACGATTAAACAAAGTATATTCATCTAAAGTACCATCAGCATGTAAACGTAATTCAGTGATATAGCCCGCGCTACAAGTTTTAATCCAATATTGTTGATATATTTCATCGCGTTGAAAATTACGCTTCGTCTCTAACCATTGATTCATCAACGGCTGTAGTTCGATCCCTAAAACAGGTAATTGATCAATATCCAGTAAACGTACACGTTCAGTTTCACGATAGAATAATTGTAGTAATTGTAACGTCTTTTTTTCAAACATCCTTGTTCACCTATTTATTTACTTACTACCTTGTTAGTAACATATCTTTACCTAACGGTATAACATTGTAAATATTAATAGATAGTCGCAATAACAGCCAATAAGACGATGCAATTAACAGTACATTAAAGAGGCTAAAACACCTTCAACAATAATCTTACCGATGACTTCTCGCTACATATCTACTTTGCCGCGTAATTGCTTCGTTTTACCCCGCTGATTTTTCTTATCCATTCTTCGAATTTGAGAGCCTTTAGTTGGCTTTGTTGCTCGACGGGCTTTTTGAATCGTCATTACACTTTGAATTAATTGCTTTAAACGTGACAATGCTTCTTCACGGTTCATTTCTTGCGTTCGATGCTGCTGACTTTTTAAGACAATGACACCATCTTTAGTTATTCGACTATCTGATAACTTTAGTAATCGTTCTTTATAAAATTCAGGCAGAGAAGAACGATTGATATCAAACCGTAAATGGATCGCACTCGAGACTTTATTAACATTTTGCCCACCCGCACCTTGAGCACGAATAGCCGTTAATTCAATCTCCCAATCACCTAAACTCACAGCATTAGAAATCACTAGCATCGATATTTACCTCTTTTAATGCTGTTTTTATGTCGACCAATACTACCACATTCATTACGCTAATAAGTATTAGTCAGAATCATCAATACATTAAGACAATAAATACATATAAAAATGCCTGACCTATTTATTATAGTTCAGGCATTTATTATCTTCAGGAAACGCAAATATTATGCTTATAAATAGTAATTAGTATTGTGAGTTAACAACAACCTCTTCGCCATAAATACCATTTTTAGCAATAGGACGATTGGTTGAGTTCGCTGGACGCATAATACGAATACCCACAGCGCCCGCATCACGGGCCGCTGTAATATCACCATCAGAATCGCCGTAATATACTTTAATATTTTCAGCCTTTATGTAAGGCGTTTTCGTATTAGTTGTTTTGCTAGAACCCGCAAAAATAACTTTATTCATGTGTTTAATATTAAACACATCTTTTAAATATTGCGTGGTGATTTCACATTTTGAAGGATCGCGACCAGTAATAAAATAAATATCATCGCCACGCTGTTGGTGCATAGCAATTAACTCTTGACCAATTTGTTTAGGAATACTAAATTTTTCCCACTCACAATTCATTTTATCCCAGAATTTTTGATCTTTTAAATAGCTAAAATTGTTTGGAGAAAAGACTTGTTTGCCACGATAAAAACCAGGAGAACTAAATAATACAGTATCATCAATATCAAAACCTACCGCCATTGGTGGTTTACCTTTGAGCTGTTGAGCAATTTGTTCTACTGTAACCCAGTCAACCGTTTTAGGTTGACCCATTTGTGTTAACTGAATAGTGCTATAACCTGTTTCAGTTGCTGGTACTTTTGGCTCAGCCATTACCGAACCAGAAACAAGACTAAAAGCCAATAAAGAAGAAATAGTGATCGCAGTAAATGTCTTTTTCATTTTAGAATAAATCATCAAAAAAAGTGAATGAATAATCTAACGATTCACCTTAATATATAAAGTGATAGTTATCACATTATATAATTGTTTTATTTGGAATATAAGATCCATGAAAAATAAACGTAAAAAATAACATTTAATTATTTTAAATAATGTCTCTAACTATTATTTCTATTATGCTATTTAATTATTAAAAACTAACATTTTACTAAAACAATCTGAACTAATTTATTCTATCATTACTCTAACCAATAAATATATTTATAGTGATTAATAATACAATGAAAAAATTACTTCTACCTATTCTACTCGGTGCATTACTTACAGGTTGTAATGAAACAACAACTAATAGCACTGGTGATTTTACTGCTCAACAAAAAGCACAAATTGAACAAATTGCGAGTCAATATATTATTAATCATCCAGATGTATTAGTAAAAGCGTCTCAAACATTACAACAACAACAAATGCAAGCTCAACAAGTTGAAGCTAAAAAAGTCGTTATTGCTAACGCAGCTCAACTTTTAAATGATAAAGCGACACCATTCATTGGCCCTAAAGACGCTAAAGTGAATGTAATTGAATTCTTTGATTATCAGTGCATGTATTGCTCTAAAATTGCCGATACAGTGAAACAATTAGAAGCCAAAAATCCAGATGTGAAATTTATCTTTAAAGAAACACCTATTTTTGCATCACGTTGGGAAGCATCAAAATATGCAGCAGATATGGGTAATTGGATCTACCAACAAAAAGGTGGCGCAACCTATGCTAAATACCATAATGCTGTATTCGCAACAGGTAAAGACGAAGGTAAATTAACCAAACAAGATATTAATACTATCGCAACAAGTGTTGGTGTTGATGTATCTAAATTTGATGCAAATAATACCTTCCTAAATAACTTTACACTATTTAGTAAACTGGGTTTCCAAGGTACACCAGCATTAATCGTAATGCCGACAAATAATATTACTACCGACAATATTACTATTATTAACGGTTACAATCCTGATGCACTGAAAAAAGCAATCAGTGACCTACAGGCAAGCACCAAATAATAGTCAAGTCAAAACAGTACAACACAACAAGACTTAATATTGTGTCTTGTTGTGTTGTTATTTAAATATTAAGCATTAGTAATACTGAAACATCTGTTGTACATCTTTATAGTTCTTTGTTTGTGTTAACGATAGCATTAATAAAATACGTGCTTTTTGTGGATTAAGTGTGCCCGCAGCAACAAAACCATATTTAGCATCATCAACTTCAGCTGCTAATGTTGTCGATCCTGTCGGTACACGTGAACTACGCACCACCATAATCCCTTCTTTACTTGCTTTTGCTAATTCATCAAAAATTGCTTTATACATATTACCGTTACCCACACCTGCGCTGACAATACCATCAAATTTGGCATTCACTAATGCTGTTACAGGTAATGCTGATGCATTGGAGTAATTATAAACGATGCCAACTTCGGGTAAGCTGGTTAGTTTTGATACATCAAAATGGGTTGCTGTCGTATGGTGACGTTCTGGCGCACGTTGGTAAATAACATCACTATTATGGATATAACCTAATGAACCAAAGTTAGTTGAACGGAAAGTATCAACGGCTGTGGTATTCGTTTTTGTTACATCACGCGCATCTAATACCGTATCGTTCATTGCGACCAATACTCCGCGTCCTTTTGAATCTTTATCTACCGCAGTAACAACAGCATTATATAAATTAGCAGGGCCATCAGCACTCACCGCTGTTGATGGACGCATCGCACCAACAAGTACTACTGGCTTATCACTTTTAACAGTTAGATCAAGAAAGTAAGCCGTTTCTTCCATGGTGTCAGTACCATGTGTTACTACCACGCCATCAACATCATCTTGAGCTAATAATTCATTAATACGTTTAGATAAAGTCAACCACACTTGATCATTCATATCTTGAGAACCAATATTAACCACTTGCTCACCGCTAACATCGGCAATTTTTGTCATTGCAGGTACAGCTTTAATTAATGATTCAATACCAACTTGACCTGAAGTATAAGCAGATTCAGTTGCCGATTGACCAGCCCCTGCAATGGTTCCTCCTGTGGCTAAAATTTTGATATTAGGTAAATCAGCAGCAACAGATAATGAACTCACACACAGACCAGCAACAAACATAGCAATACAAACAGGATTTTTATTCATTACTTACACCATAAGTTAAATTGTTAAGGTTTATTTATGGTAAAGATAATATTATTAATAGAATATTTTTTTGTGCTAAGTATCACTTTTTATACATAATACTAGCGACCATAGTCACACAACATAGACTGATAATAGACCAACAAACATATATAAATAGCTTATTAATAAAAAACCTATGCGATAGCTGTCATAGGATCCACACTATAACACTCCGTTATACACTCATCGCCTAGTGCAGTATAAATATATTGTTGTAGTACCTCTGTACTTTTTGCCTCCCAAAAACATTGAAAATAGCCCTCTTCTACATAAATAAATGTTGAATGCAGCACCATTTCATGCGGTAACTTATGATTAAAAGATGCAATATCATAAATATTTTGTTGCCGCTCAATGAGTTGATGGTGGCTTACATAAAACATAAAACATCTTCCTAATCAAAATAATCATTCATTAAGTGTAGACATAAAATATTCACATTTTCCATCTACTATCAAATATCGTCGTGACATTGAACCACTATAAATAAGATCTTTTTTATACCGCTAATTACTTATCTATTAGATATTATGAATAACAATATGAGAGCCTTCACATAAACGATTTCACTTATATTGAATAAATTATAACCATAAAGGTTTGGAGTACCACTTTTTATAAAGGATTTACTCATATTTTACTGTATCCTAGAATACTTTTACGTGCTCGCCGCAATAATGTGACCAGCTGAACAAATGCACCTTACTTAGATATTTTTATGTATTTCAATCAAAATATACCTGTTCGCTTCCCTAAAGGGATTTTCGCAATGTGGAGTGTTTATAGCTTCACAGGTGCTGCTATTCTTGCTTCAATTGTGTTTTCACTATTGTTGTTTTTATCCATTGATGATGATCCCCTGATGAAATTTCTCTTTGGCGGCTTAGCTGTCATTTTTGAATTGGGAAAATTTTTCGCATGGTACGAAGTTGGAGAACGTAAAGCACGCCGTAACTACAGTGGTACGTTTACTGCGTTTACGTTTTATGCAGTACTCGCTGTTATTTCCATTGGTGGCTCAGTTGGCGGCATTAATAGTGCAACAAATAAGGCTCACAGTGAAGCTAATGTACAGCAAAGTAAAATCAATGCCTTTAACATGCAGATTCAAGCCATTGAGAAACAAATAGATCTTAATAATGTTGCTGCCGAAAAATACATCCAAATGGAGCGTATTGCTTCTGGTGTAACACGTATTCAGAAAGAAAATGAAGCACTGCGTAAACAGCAACAACAAATTGCAATTGAACGTGATACTACGCCAGTTGTCGGCCAAGGATCGGTACTTGGGCTAATCGACAGCCTAGCCACAACGTTCAATGTCAGTAATCAAACGGCTCAACTTGGCTTAGTTATTTTTTTATCAGTATTACTTGATTTCTTTGCCGCCTTTTTTGTAGGTTTAATTGGTGAAGAAAATCGGTTCCGTTATCAGTTTAAGCGCCAACAGCTATTATCTGTTAATGATTATAACGACCAAGATCAAACACAATTATTAGCCCATTTTGATCCATCAACGATTGGAACATCATCCATTACTGATATCAGTGATGAAGATGAAATTATTGTTGAAGACGTTAAGCCAGAGCCACCAAAAACGGCCTATGAACAAGCTGTCGAAGCACTGACAAAAAATCAAGTAAACTGTAGCAAGCGTGCTGTTAGCAAGTTACTTAAATTAACCGCGGATGAAGTTGATGCTATTTTTAAGGAATTATTAACTCAAGGGATTGTAAGTAAAAAGCCTAATAACCATTATCAATGGCATGGTACTGATGCAGTAGCAAGTTAAGCTCTGAATATAACCATTATTTAAGCCTCAAATAACCATACTATTTGAGGCTTTTTTCTATCTTAAAAGTGTCAACAATGACATACAAATAACAACAAATACTGAATAAGCATACCCAACAATCAAAATTAATCATTCACTTATTTTTCTAAGGCACTAATTTATAATTGCAGGTAAAATCGTCGCACTTTTTCCAGAACAATGTTTTCTAATGATTACTTTTAGTCGTTTCAAGCAACTTTTTACTCACTCACTTATTGCTACCAGTGCCTTAACATTGATTGGGTGCGCACAGCCGCTATCTACTCTGAAAACAACCACTCATAGTAATGTTGATAACTTCAATACTACTTTTTATCAGCACACGCGTCCTTATACACAAGCGCATCCTGATAAAACGGGTTTTTATCCTCTTGGAGATGGTCAAGCAGCATTTCTTGCACGTCTAGCAGTTATTGAAGGTGCACAAAAAACTCTTGATGTGCAATATTATATCTATCGAGATGATGCAACCAGTAATCTACTTACATGGTATTTATATCAAGCAGCTGAGCGTGGTGTACGAGTACGTCTATTATTAGATGATATGCAAAATCGTGATGATCAAGCCTTAGCGAGCCTATCTGCGCATCCTAACGTCGAAGTACGCTTATTTAATCCATTTGGTAATCGTAGTTTTAAACCATTAAGCTTTTTGACTGATTTTGATCGTCTTAATCGTCGCATGCACAATAAAGCCATTATTGCAGATGGTGTATTTGCAATTACTGGTGGGCGTAATATCGGTGATGAATACTTCTCGGCAAATGGTAATGTCGAGTTTGGTGATTTTGACCTATTAATGATGGGAAAAATTATTCCGCAGGTTTCACGCCAATTTGATGAGTACTGGAATAGCAAACCAGCAATGCCAATTGAAGCATTAGTATCTGAAGTACATTTACCAACTACAGCACAGCTACAACAATGGAAACATGCTCAAAAACAGTATCTAAGCTCTGATTATGCCCGCTCATTAAAACAACATCCAATGGTACAAAAACTGTTAAATCAGACACTACCGTTCTATTGGGCTGATGCTGAGCTTGTTTATGATACACCGTATAAAGTAGAAAATAGCCAAGATGATCTATTGCTTCATCAATTGTCTGCGATGATCAGTAAAGCAAAAACGGATTTTTTATTGATATCTCCATATTTTGTTCCTACAGAAGCTGGAGCAAAAACATTAGCAGCTGCGGCAAAAAATGGACTAAATATTACTATTGTAACGAACTCTCTTGCTTCAAATGATGTATTTGCCGTTCATGGTTGGTATGCCAAATACCGTCAAATAATGCTTGATGGGGGGGTAAAACTATATGAAACAAAGATTGATCCAGAACTTAAAAAGAAACATTCATGGCTAGGTAGCTCTCGTTCTAGCCTTCATGCTAAAACTTTTATTATTGATCGTAGCAAAGTGTTTGTCGGATCGTTTAATTTTGACCCGCGCTCTGCTTACCTGAATACTGAACTCGGAGTGTTTGTTGACTCTAAGCCATTTGCTGATGTTTTTTATAAGAATCTAAATAATTTATTAGAAAAAAGCGCCTATCGTTTAGCATTAAATGATAATAATGACATTATCTGGATTGATGACAATAGTGGTCAACAATTTGATTCTGAACCAGATAGTAGCGCAATGTTAAAAATGGGAGCGTGGCTTGCTGGCGCTCTACCAATAGAAAAGCACCTATAAAAAAAAGCCCTTGATGATCAAATAATCACCAAGGGCTATATATAAAAGGACTTACTTAGCCTTTGCTACGTAGTGCTGTCTTTTTAGATGCATGCTTTTCGATGTATTCGATAATCATACCGGCGATATCTTTACCCGTTGCTTTTTCGATACCCTCAAGGCCTGGTGATGAGTTAACTTCCATCACTAGTGGACCACGCTCTGAACGCAGTAAATCAACACCTGCAACGCTTAAACCCATAATTTTAGCAGCCGCAACAGCGGTTTTACGCTCTTCTGGGGTGATTTTCACCAATGCCGCACTGCCACCACGGTGAAGATTAGAACGGAATTCACCTTCTGCACCTTGACGTTTCATTGCCGCGATCACTTTATCACCAATCACAAAACAACGAATATCCGCACCACCGGCTTCTTTAATGTATTCCTGCACCATAATATTGGCTTTTAAGCCCATAAATGCTTCGATAACACTCTCTGCCGCTTTACGTGTTTCAGCAAGAACAACACCAATACCTTGTGTGCCTTCAAGTAGTTTAATTACAACTGGCGCACCACCTACCATATCAAGTAGATCTTTAACATCATCAGGCTTGCTTGCAAAACCCGTTACAGGCATACCAATACATTTGCGTGATAAAAGCTGCATTGAACGCAATTTATCACGAGAACGACTAATAGCAACGGATTCGTTGACTGTATAAACTCCCATCATTTCAAATTGGCGTAATACTGCTGTGCCGTAAAACGTCACTGATGCGCCGATACGAGGGATCACGGCATCAAAATCCACTAAATCTTCACCTTTAAAGTGAATAGAGGGTTTTTGAGAATTAATGTTCATATAGCAACGAAGTGCATCAATAACCTTGATTTCATGGCCTCGCAGCTCTGCCGCTTCAATAAGGCGAGACGTTGAATACAATGACTGATTACGAGATAAGATACCAATTTTCATTACTATTACTTTTCCTTGCGTTGAATAAGGTAAGAAGCTTCTGGATCAACAATGATACGACCATGCATAGATGTTCGTCCAAGCAACATACGAAATGCCATGTTATCACGGCTTGTTAGTGATATTTCGATTGGCCACTGTTGGCCATTAAAATCAATAGTTGAAACAATAAAGTAGCGTAATTGTTCATCGCCACCGGAGTTTCTTACAACACGCTTATCGGCTACTTTAGCCATACAAACCTGTTCAATATCAGTATTGTTATGAATAGGATGTAACCAAAATTTCACCCATAATTCATCATCTTGAGTAAATTCTTCAATTTTAAAGGTATGAAGACAAGAACTACGTGCTCCTGTGTCAATTTTAACATGAATATCATCGACACCAAGATCAGGCAAAGCGGCGACTTCACGCCAACCAACAATAAATTTATTATTTTTATTCACAATTGTTTCTTTATTAATCATTACAATAACCCAACTTCCTAAACAGCTAATTGAGGTACTCAAAAATGCAATAACTATAATCGGTATCAATGGATCTAATTATAAATAGCTGCCTGTACTTTAATTAAACTGTTATCTATAAATAAGGAAATCATTAACTAACTGAGCACTGAATAGACCTGAACCAGTGCCAATAACGATGATAAAACCACCATTAGATGATTATTTTTTAGTATCATCGTGTTTTATATTACCACATCTTCACCATATAAGATTTTTTATTCATGTCATTAGGCAATAAGTTTCAAAGCAATAGAATGAGTTAACCTCTTTTTTATCCTTATAGATACCACCAATACATCTTTATGGCTCTATTTTTATTCCTTCTTATACAAGAACAATAAAGAAGAGTATATAGAAAGCCAAATTTGATCATTTTACTGCCAATAAAAACATGCTATTCAGTAATCTTATTTAATCCTTTAGTTACAATATCTGAACATGCTACTCTTTCATCATTCCTCAATAAGAACGTATAAACATGTCAGAATTAAAACAGCAATTATTATTACTTGGCATGGCTGACTTGCCCATAAATACAACAAACACACTGCAGCTACATCAATTTATTACAGCTTCATCGGCACATTTTGACCATGTTCGCCAACAACGTCCAAACAGTTCAACATTAGATTTATTACTTGGTTTTATGACCTTACACCATCAAAAAGGTCAACAACAATGGTCCCACCAGCGTGCTACCTCGACAAAAATGAAAGCTGTTTTTAGTGATACCATTGGTGACGATTATGCTGCTAATTTTACCCATCAAGATTTGGAATATCTGCTTGTCTTAACGCATTTATGGCTAATGGTACAAGGGGCTGCTGGTATTGATTATAGTTACAGCAACGAACAAGCTAAAATTCAAAGCTTCGCTCTTGTTAGTCATGAAAATACTGTCGCACCCACACAGATTAATACTCACGTAGAATCGCTTCGATGTGAATTTATGCAGTCATACTACTTAGGAAAAAACCATAATCGCGTTTCATTCAGTACTCGTATCAAGCAATGGTTCAAAAAAGTATAGTCGCTGTATATGTTATAACTTAAAAATAACATTAACCGCGGTCTTTACTGCATAACCGACTTGTTCTAACTTCATAAATTACCGACAATATAACTGTATTTATCTTTAATGAAATAACGTTTACTTATTGTCGGTCTCATACGTAACACAATACATATTCGTCTTTTAAGTACAGAAAACACTTTATCCAGCACAAGAATTAGACATCAAACAACGGAAAACTTGCGGCCTTTGTCAGCATTGCACGTTGTTTATTTGGAGCTCTAGATTGAAAAAGTTATACCAATATTTCTATTTAGCCATTGCCTTACTAACAACATTGTTTGGCATTACCTTTTCATCAATAGCAGCAGCAACGCCACAATATAGTACGGGGTGGGTAACTAATCCTCAGCATCCTCCTGTTGAAGTTAGGTTGATGCTCACAGGTCAAAAAGATTTAGCAAAACATACTGTTCAAGGCTTACTTGAAGTTAAGCTGGATACCGATTGGAAAACCTACTGGCGATCACCCGGTGAAGGTGGCGTCGCTCCAAGTATAAATTGGGACATGTCATCGAATATTGCGAAGGTCGATTGGCAATGGCCGTTACCAAAACGCTATGAATTCCTAGGCGTTGAGACACTAGGCTACAAGCATGATGTTATATTCCCACTTTCTATCCACGTAAATGACATGAATAAGCCAGTATTTCTCTCTGGTAAATTAACCATGTCATCATGTACGAGTATTTGTGTTTTAACCGATTATGAACTTTCTTTTGATTTTATCCCTAGCAAACTCATGCCATCTACAGAAGCTATGTTTTTGTATAATAAAGGTGAAAGTCAAGTTCCAAAGTCATCACCAACCGTCACTTTAAATACCGTCTCTTATAATAAAGTTAAAAAACAAGTCACTGTTGTTGCAACCAATACTGCAGGATGGCAACAACCTGATGTAATTATTGATGGTGATACCCAAGCAGCTAAAGATACCTCGTTTCTAAAACCAATCACGACGATAAAAGACAATACACTTTATGCAACATTGCCTGTTACTAGCTGGTTTGGTCCCCCTAAACTTGTAGGACAGCCATTACATGTAACGATTGGCGATCACGATATAGCCGTTGAAGTAACCGCAACAGCGACTAATACTCCAGTCAGTATTCCCAATACAAATACCAACCTATTAAAAATCGTAGGATTAGCTTTACTAGGTGGCCTTATTCTTAACATTATGCCGTGTGTTTTACCGGTATTAGGAATGAAGTTAAGCAGTGTTATTTCAGCGCAAGGATTAGCTCGTCGCCAAATTCGAACCCAATTTTTAGCATCTGCTGCAGGGATCATTGTTTCATTTTGGTTATTAGCGGCATTTCTTGCGGTAATGAAGTTATCTGGCCAAGCACTTGGTTGGGGAATACAATTTCAAAGCCCGTGGTTTATTGGCGCGATGATTGCTATTACAGTGCTTTTTGGCGCGAATATGTTAGGTTTATTTGAAATTCGTCTCTCAAGCAATACGAATACATGGTTAGCAACCAAAGGTGATAATTCTCATCTAGGACATTTTATTCAAGGTATGTTTGCCACTTTATTAGCAACACCTTGTAGCGCCCCATTCTTAGGTACGGCCGTCGCATTTGCATTAGGTGCAGATTTAATCACTCTCTTTGCTATTTTTACAGCGCTTGCCATCGGTATGGCAGCACCGTGGTTACTGATTGCTATTTTTCCACAGTTAGCTACGTTAATGCCAAAACCTGGCTTATGGATGGATCGTATAAAAACCCTGTTCGGCTTGATGATGCTCGTAACATCTGTATGGCTACTAAGCTTAATGACTAGCTTCTTTGATTCAACTGTCGTGTGGGGGCTAGGCGCAGTTATCTTTGTTGCCATCTTATGGTTACTTGGACGCAAAAAAGGTCGTAAGGCAGTTATTGTTACTCTTGCGGTAATATTACTCGGTGCCGGTGTGAGTTTATTTACAGGAAGTTTAACTGCCAATAAATGGGCAACACCACTCCCTGCTGATCACCATTGGATTCCATTAGATACTGCTAAAATAGCAACAGAAGTAGCACAAGGAAAAACAGTCTTTGTCGATGTAACAGCACAATGGTGTATTACTTGTAAAGCCAACAAAATGGGTGTTATTTTACAACAGCCAGTGTATTCCGCTTTAGATAATAAAAATATTGTATTAATGCGTGGAGATTGGACTAAACCTTCAGATTACGTCACTGGTTTTCTACAATCTCATGGACGTTTTGGCGTACCTTTTAATATCGTCTATGGTCCTAATGCACCTAAAGGTATCGAGTTACCTGTAATTTTATCAAGTGATAATGTTCTTAATGCCTTAAAGAAGGCCAGTAAATAATTAATAATCAGCGGCACACTATGCTTTCTCTTTAAAAGTATAAACGTGTCGCTGAATTTCTTTTTAATATTTATCTAATCGTCGTATTTGCCAAAAATGGCGTTTCCAATATGGGTTATCTAATCGTGAGATAATAACGCCTTTAGATTGCGATGCATGTAAGAACTCTAAATTACCTAAATAAATTCCCACATGGCGCGAATTACGCCCAGTTCTAAAAAAGACCAAATCGCCTTCTTTTGCGTTATGACGTTTAACTTGTTTACCCTTTTTTACTAATTCTAAGGTTGTTCGAGGTAACGATTTTTGATAGACACTCGAATAACCAACCTGAACAAAAGCAGAACAATCTATTCCTTTCTTAGACGAACCACCATAACGATATGGTGTACCTTTCCAATTATGATAAACCCCATCAAACATATTATTGTGAACGGGTAATATTTTCGCAGTATCATGCTTAGGTGCAGACGTTAACGTTTTTTCGGTATTAGTCGTATCTGTTGGTGCAGATGAACATCCGACCATTGATAACAAAGTTAATAATACTAATATCGTTTTTTTTGTTAGTGATCCATTCTTCACAATTTATCCTGTAATCCTTCAGTAGTGATAAATATATTTAATACAATCAACTAAATATTATAGTGATATTTACCATATTAGCGTAAACAACAACCAATAACTGTGGTATCGATTCAATTGTTCTATATATTATTATCTAATACACACCATAATACATGAATAATTATACCATTCAAGAATATAAACTAATCAGCAACAGAGAATGAAATTATATCTATAATCAATCTACCTAAAATTAATTACTCTAAATGATATAAAAATAAGAGCAAAGATTGATATGATGAAACATTATCATTTATTGGTTTAAATATTAATTAAAAGCGACACTATTATTTTTAGTATTAATAATGTTTAGAGGTGATTTACACTATGATATGATTTTCTTTATTATCAAGAATATAAAAAACCCTATGGAAATAATAAAACATTTCATTATTACTCACAGGGTCAGTATTTTATAATATATAAAACAATTATAGGTAAAGCTTAGCCACTTCTGAAGGTTCTAATTCAACACCCTCAAGTGATTCATTCCAGTTTAAACCAACTAAAACACCGTCTTCAACTAGAGTAATCATCCAATCTTCAAGAAAAATATCTAATGGTAATTCACTTGGTTGAAACTCAGACCATTCATCAGCACATTGTACTTTAGCATCGGCTTCATTTGACCAAAATGGCATCACTTCAGAGTCTTCAAATTCAGAAGATGCAACAGATAACCAATCACCCTCTTCGTTACGAAGGCTCCAAACAACGCGAGTTGCTTGTGTTTCTGTTACGAACAAAGCTTTATTTGCTTGGATATCTGCAGTTAATTTAGTCATTATTTTCTCTCAATTAAAACGCTATAATATGGCTTTATCGGTTAAATATATCAACCTTTATCCTACCTAGATATTTTATCAAAAAAACACCCTAGCAGCATTATTATTTAGTCGTTGTGTTTTATACCGTATGCAAAAAAATAAACGGTAACATTATTGATCAGTGTTTTTTCTTCATAGCATATATTGACTTATAAAAATTCAGTGACAAAATGGCAACGAATGTTATCACTTTACACTAGGATAGTTGCTTAGGCCTGAGCGCCATTTTGATCATTCATCACTACCGCTTCTCAGTATTGCCATGATATTGAGACAACAACTACTTTTTACTTTTAGGTGTTAACATGCAATCACGTCGTGCAGGTAATATGCTAGCGGCATTTTCATTCATTCTTTGGGGAGTACTACCGCTCTATTACCAATACTTACCTCAAGCAAATACTAATGAATTACTCGCATTAAGGCTTATATTCTCTGTTCCCGTAATGCTAATCGTCATGATATTACTTCGACAACCCATACCAGCAATTAAAGAGATTGTTGCGGATAAAAAATCATTAGCGATGTGTGGTTTTGCTGGCATCATAATGAGTGTCTCTTGGTATGCATTTACATGGGCGATCACACATGGCGAAGTACTCGCAGCCAGTTTAGGTTATTTTATTAACCCATTATTTGCGATTGCATTAGCGATGTTTTTCTTAAAAGAAACACTCACTAAAGCTCAAGTTATTGCGGTTATCCTTGCAATTTTTGGCATTGGCTATCAAGTATGGCAATACGGACAATTACCGTGGCTGTCATTAATAATGGGTAGCTTTTTTGCTATTTATGGCTTAACAAAAAAATACATTAAATATGATGCACTAACCTCTGTAACAATTGAAGCTGCCGTACTTACTCCTTTTGCTATTATCTACATGGTATGGCTCTATTTCAGTGGTGATAGCGTCGCATTAACTTCTGGTACTACAACCTTCTTACTTTATGCAGGAGCAGCGCCAGTTACAGTGGCACCATTAATATTTTTTGCTTTAGCACTCAATCGAACTAGCCTTACCATGGTTGGATTAATGCAATATATTGAACCCAGTTTACAGTTTTTACTGGCCGTATTTTTATTTGGTGAAGTCTTTGATCACACGAAAGCGATTAGTTTTGGTTTAATTTGGTTAGGTTTAATCTTCTGTACCGTTGAAGCTTTACCAGCTCTATTTCGCCGAAAAAAAATTATCCTGACTCATCATTAATCAATAAATAGCCTTTCGAGCAGCTTACTCAAGCATCGTTAGGCTAGTTTTCTTGCCTGCTCTTATTAGGATAATTATACCTATGCCAACAACAAAAAAGACGCTTAATACGTCATTTAATGACATTAAGCAACTCCAACAAACATTAGCGGAATTTGCCCATCAACGTAACTGGGATCAATTCCATACGCCCAAAAATTTAGTCATGGCATTAAGTGGCGAGGTAGGAGAACTGCAAGAAATTTTTCAATGGCTAACGCCAGAGCAAAGCGAGCAATTATCGCCGGAAAAGAAACAGCATGCTAGTGAAGAAATCGCTGATGTGATGATGTATTTACTACGATTAGCCGATAAGTGTGATATTAATGTAATGCAGGCATGCCAACAAAAAATACAACAAAATGCAGCTAAATACCCAATAAGCAAGTGTTATGGTTCAGCAAAAAAATATAACGAATTAGATTAATGGTAATTTTGATGTTATAAAAAAGCTGACTTAACGTCAGCTTCTTATCTCTATTCTATTTTTCACCAACACCGCGGTTTTCTTTCTTCGCAAGTGCAATTTTACCAAAGCCTAACTTGCGGAAATAACTATCACGATATTCACGTCCAGCTTTACTGCATGTAGATACAGCTTCAACTTGCTGTTCCATTTTTAAAAAGGCCGTTAAGTCGATACCTTCAGCAGCAGCTACCGCTTCATGAATATTACGGTGTATATCAAAAGAGAAAATTAACCGCTTCTCTTCTTCTTTATAGGTATAAACAATAGTCCGTGACATAACGTCCCCAATAGAGCATAAAAGGAGAGCGAATTTACCGTATATAAGCTCAATATGGAAGTAGAACCGTCTTTCACTATAACGATTTATTTTATGGCGTATTAATTATCAACAACTTCACATTGCTGTGGCGTTAATAAATCGCGTTGAAATAATTCATCTTCTGCCATTGGTCGATAAAAATAAAAGCCTTGAATATAACGAACACCTAATGAGGCAATAAAGTCTAGCTCGGCTTGTTTTTCTACACCTTCCACAACAATTTCGGCCTGAGTAATTTTTCCCAACTGTACTGCTATTTGAAAAAGTTCTTTTCCTCGTTGACTATCAATATTTAATACTAATGATCGATCAATCTTAACTTTATCAAACTCAAACCGTGATAAATACGCTAAAGAAGAATATCCCGTACCAAAATCATCTAAAGCAACTGAAATTCCGAGACGCTGTAAGTCTGCCATTATTGTGGCAATTTTTACTTCATCTAAAATTAATAGCTCTTCGGTAAACTCCAATTCTATATGATGAAAAGATAATGAACTATTCGCAATTCGATCTTTGATAATATTAACGAAATTTTTTAAAAGTACTGTATTTGGTGAAATATTAATCGACATTTTAAAATTAGGGTTAACAATAATAATTTTTTCTGTCGCTTTTACCGCTTTATCTAATACCCACAAATCTAATTCGGGCATTAATCCCAACTGATTAAATGCTGCTAGAAATGTAGGAGGTAAAATTTTTCCTTGATTATTTTTAAAACGGATCAAGGCTTCACAGCCAACAATGCGATTATTCTTAATATCCACCTGAGGTTGGTAATAAAGAATAAACTCACCACTTGCTTGTAATTTTTCAATTTCACGCTGATCACGAAGGTTATTATGTAATGATGGTATAAAACTGGTTGAGCGAGTTCTTGATTCTATTTCATCACTGGTAAATAAACGATTTGAAAATATATCTGAAACTCCGATCCCCAAACTACGCTTATCCATCAATTTAAAAAATGGTAAATAGATAACAATACCAATTAATACTAAAAATAATTGTAAAACAGCACCAGAGATGGCTCCTCCTGTTGCCATATAACCACTCACAAACGGGGGCATTAACCAGCTATAAACCTCACTTAATGGAGGTACAATCCCGATATATATCGCACTATAAGCGATAACAAAACTCACTGTCGGCACAATTAAGAAAGGAACAATCATAATTGGATTAAAGATAACCGGAACACCATACAAAATAGGCTCATTAACATTAAACAAACATAAGACTAATGTCGCCTTAGCTAATAACTTATACCCTTTACTTTTTGCAAAGAACAACATGCAAATAACCAAGCTCAGCATATTGCCACTACCGCCGATACCCGTAAAAAAGTCATAGAAATTAGTACTTAAGATATTCAAATCAATACCAAAATTATGCCATTCAGTAATATTTGCTAACGTAACATTATAAAGTTCTGTTTTATAAGAATGTAAAATATTATGCCCATTAACACCTATAATCCAAAATAAGCCACGTAATACTTCATAAATTAATCCATCGATAAATGAAGTCGGATCTAAACGAGGAATAAATGACCAAGAAATAATAGAGGATAATTTTTCAAATAATTTATGAAATAAAACACTTATTGATAGAGCCATTAGAATAGTTACTATAGCACCAGCTAACATACTTATTGATATATCAATAAAAGATTGACCCGTTTTTACTTTAAATATTTTTATTTGTTTTAATTTATAAAAAAGTTCACAAGAAACATATGCAGTTAACAGTGATATAGTGAAATTATTCGGCAAAGGGATAATAGGTGATATTAAATTCCACTGATAAGAAACAATAAAAAAAACAGTTAATGACGTTGAGATAACCGTACTCTTTGGAATACGTTTTACAGCAGATAAATAAGTGGCAAGATAAAAATTCACTAAAATAGGAATCATAATGCTTGTCATTTGACCAACATAATGTATCGTTTTTCCTACATCACCAAAATCAAAATAATCAAAAAATAGCGCCATTAATTCACAGGAAGTGGATATTAATACCAATGGTAATGTCATTAAAAAAACATTTGAGACTGCAACAAGATATTTATTAACAGATAATTGAGACATTTTCGCAAAGATTGGCATAATATTTTCTGCTTTAAAAGCATTATATTCAATGAGTTAAATATAATGCTTTTTTAATAAAGAGCAAATAGATTTCATCTAAAAAGCAACGCCAAACACTATAATTTATAAAT
The DNA here is from genome assembly GCF_024529955.1 of Photobacterium toruni. Taxonomy (NCBI): domain Bacteria; kingdom Pseudomonadati; phylum Pseudomonadota; class Gammaproteobacteria; order Vibrionales; family Vibrionaceae; genus Photobacterium; species Photobacterium toruni. The sequence goes on along the minus strand of NZ_AP024855.1, from coordinate 1,038,698 downwards.
TTTTCGACGCAGTTGGTAAATTTTTGATTATTGATTACGACTATTAATGCGCAATCAATGACTATCCATTGTGTTTTCCCATAGTTATACACAGAAACAGTGGATAAGTTTATCCTGAACTTAAAGAATTACATTATTGCAATAAAAAATGACAAAAATATTAACCAAAATTAGCTAAATGATCTGCTTCTTCTAGTTATCAATCTTAAAATAATGAATGATTTGATTTTCACTACCTTTCCATACTAAAGAAGGATTTCGTTGTGCTTGTTCATATTTTCCATCGACCATTACATCAATGATGTCAGCAATTTGCTGCTGTTCTGCTGTAAGTTCTGATAATAAATAGCCAGTCCATAACCAAATATCTTTACCCACACACTCACGACGTACTCGCTTTACTAATTGCAGAACTGCTGCCACATTTTGAGGATGAAGCGGATCACCACCAGAAAGCGATAAACCACGACGTTTAATACGAGTATCATTAAGATCATTAATTACTTGATCTTCCATCGCTTGAGTAAACGAGTGCCCAGCATCTAAACGCCATGTGCTTTGGTTATAACATCCTTTACATTGATGCACACAACCAGAAACAAATAAAGTTACACGAGTACCTGGACCATTAACGATATCTACAGGGTAGTAATTGTGGTAATTCATAGCAGTTCTTCTTTAATAACAAAAATAACAAAAGCGCCCGAAAGCGCTTTTAACTTATTAAAACATAAAATAAATAGCTATATTAACATCTAGTTGATATTGCAAAATCAAAGCATATGCAACACAAATAGATGACATTTCTAGTTGATTATTCATAAATATGATATTCCACTAAAATGAGACATAACCCTAGAGTTAATCTTTTAAAGATTGTCTAATCACTATTATTTCAGCTATAATCAAGTTCTCACGCTAGATTGACTGATTGATTAATAACAATTAGAAATATCTGATTAAAAGGTGCCTCTAGGCGCCTTTTTTATTATCTCGAAAAAATACGCTTTCATTATAATTGAACATATTTTATTCCGAGTAAAAACTGGTGGTATATAATACCACCAGAAAATCATCGTTACATATGTTTAACGCGACGTTTCACTTCTTCTTGTTTACCAAAGTTAAACGGACGTGCATCAGGGCTACCTAAGTATCCACATACACGACGAGTTACTGATACGCGAGATGGCTCATGGTTACCGCATTTAGGACAAGTAAAACCTTTACTGGTACAGTCAAATTCACCAGTAAAACCACAGTCATAACATTCATCAATCGGTGTATTAGTACCGTAGTATGGCACGCGGGTATAACTGTAATCCCACACGTTTTCTAACGCTTCAAGGTTATGCTGAATATTTGGGTATTCGCCATAACAAATAAAGCCACCATTTGCGATATCTGGGTATGCCATTTCAAAGTCAATCTTGTCATATGGATTCACTTTTTTCTCAACATCTAAGTGGAAGCTGTTGGTATAAAATCCGCGGTCTGTTACGCCCGCAACGACGCCAAATTCTTTAGCATCAATAGCACAGAAACGGCTACATAAATTTTCACTTGGTGTACTGTAAAGACTAAAGCCATAACCTGACTCTTCCTTCCATGCATCTGTCGCATCACGTAGACGCTGAACAATAGCAACCGCTTTTTCACGTAGCATTTCACTATCATAAACGTGAGTGTCATTACCATACAATGCATTCACTGTTTCATGAATACCAATGTAGCCTAATGAAATTGAGGCACGACCATGTTTAAAGATTTCAGATACATCATCATCTTCTTTCAAACGTACACCACAAGCGCCTTCCATATAAAGGATAGGTGCAACACGTGCTTTTACGCCATTTAATCGAGTAATACGTGTATCTAGTGCTCGACGAGATAACGCTAAACGTTCATCTAAAATCTCAAAGAAACGCGCTTCATCACCTTGTGCTTCTAGTGCAATACGTGGCAAGTTGATACTTACTACACCAAGGTTATTTCGACCTTCATGAATAAGCTCACCATTTTCTTCATAAGGACCAAGGAAACTACGGCAACCCATTGGCGTTTTAAACGAACCGGTTACTTCAACTAATTTGTCATAGTTTAGAATATCAGGGTACATACGCTTAGATGCGCACTCTAATGCCAATTGCTTAATATCGTAGTTAGCATCATCAGACTTATGGTTAAGGCCATCTTTAATCGCAAAAACAAGCTTAGGGAATACCGCTGTTTTATGATTTTTACCTAAACCTGCAATACGATTTTTAAGAATAGATTGTTGAATTAAACGCGATTCCCACGATGTGCCTAAACCAAAGCCAAAAGTTACAAAAGGAGTTTGACCATTCGCAGTATGTAATGTGTTTACTTCATATTCTAATGATTGAAATGCGTCGTAACATTCTTTTTCAATGCGTGCTTGTGCAAAAGCAATAGGATCAGCAATACCCCACTCTGTTGCTACTTCTAAATGCTTGGCATAGCTAACCGTTACATAAGGAGCTAATACCTCATCAATACGGTTAATCGTGGTGCCACCATAAATATGGCTCGCAACTTGAGCAATAATTTGTGCTGTTACTGCAGTTGCGGTTGAAATTGATCGCGGCGTATCAATTTCAGCATTACCCATCTTAAAGCCATGAGTCAACATGCCATTAAGATCAATTAGCATACAGTTGAACATTGGGAAAAATGGTGAGTAGTCTAAATCATGGTAGTGAATTTCACCGCTTTCATGTGCTTTAACAATGTCACGAGGTAACAAATGTTGAGTGGCATAATGCTTAGCAACAATACCAGCAAGTAGATCACGTTGCGTCGGGATCACTTTACTGTCTTTGTTGGCATTCTCATTTAACAAAGAAGCATTACTTTGTTCAATTAAGCCACGAATTTCATTATTTAAACGGCTTTTCTTCTCACGAGAAATATCACGATCATGACGATATTCAATATAAGCACGAGCAACAACCTTGTGTGGGCCCGCCATCAGCTGCGTTTCTACCGCTTCTTGAATGGCATGGATATCAACATTCTCAGTACCCGAAAATTGTGCTAATACCGCGTTAGCTACTGAGGTAGCATAGGCCTCGTCCATTGTATGGCACTCTGAATCGCTGATGGAATTTGCTGCTCCAATAACGGCTTCTTTAATGCGTAAAACATCGAAAGATACACGGCAACCATCACGCTTTATTACTACAGGATTCACACAAGGCTCCTAAAATCACAGAAAAATGACACTGTCACTTAAACACAAAATATAGTGTTCTATTTATAAGCGGCAACAAGATGTGGTGTATTAGGCGCGATCTAGCGCAAAGAAACCTTGATCGAGATCAATTTTTATAACGAGCAGTTTGTCTTGTGAACGATGATTATGAGCAGCCACAAAATTTTTAATGTAAGCTTATTTGTAAAGCTCATTGTCAATAAATTTATTATCACATTCAGCAAAAAATTTAAAAAAAACACTTGCCTTTCATGCAATACTTGAGACTATTCTAGTCACGATAATTATGGATGTAGCACAATGGATTTTTCGTCCTTAGATACGCGCCTTGATAATACGATATATAAAAATCTACGCATTGGCTTTATTTGGGCATCTAAAATTTCGTTAGTCACTTTAACGCTAATAACAATCGTTATTTGGATTGACTTTATTCATACCAAAAATAGCGATTTATTGCTAACCACCCTGCTTTTTGCCATTCAAGGGCTGCTTTTTGCATTCGGTTGGCTATTTTTTTCACATAATAAGACATTACAACATTATAAAATTATTGCTGCTATTTATGCTTTATTATTCGGAATAACATGGGGAGGGACGATAATTAATCTTAATAACTTAGGCCACGCCTATGTTATTGCCGAGATTGTCGGAAACCTCTTATTTTTGATTGCGCTACTTAGCTTTTACACATATCGAGTAGCTGTTTACCTTGCTACGCTGCCCATTCTTGCTTTTACAACTTGGTACAGTATTGAGGATCCACGGTTTAACCTACTTTTTGGGCTGACTAAATTTATTATCACTCTCATTATTATCGAATCCGGTCGACAACTACTTTTTAAATGGTTTACGACACGGACAACTCAAGAACATGATAATAAACGCTTACTTAATGAACTAGCACAATTATCTTTTACAGACCAACTAACACAAATTAATAATCGTCGTTTTTTTGATTTCGCCATCGATAAACAAATTATTAATGCTAAACATCATAATATTCCACTCTCAATCATTTTAATTGATATTGATTATTTTAAGCTTTTCAATGATAAAAATGGCCATGTCAAAGGTGATATATGCCTAAAATCGGTCGCAGCAACAATCAGCACGAGCTTACTAAGACACAATGACACCGTCTCTCGTTATGGGGGGGAAGAATTCGTTGTATTATTGCCCAATACTGATACTGATGGAGCATGCCGTGTCGCTAAGCGTATTAAACAAAACCTAGCAGCATTAGCTATTGAACATCCATGCTCTGAGATTGATAATTACGTTACGGTCAGCCAAGGAATTGCTACATGGCATATAAACCAACGACCAAATCAATTAATCGAGATTGCAGATAAGCATCTTTATAACGCCAAACGATTAGGCCGTAATCAATACTACAGCGCATAAAAATGAAAAATGTAATGGCATAATTACACTTAAATATAATGATAACGTCACTATCACAGTAATAAATTATAAATTATCTATTTTTCAACGCATCTAAGGCACAGTTAACGTCATGCCAATAATAATGACAAGACTGACTATGCCCTCTTCATCCACTATACTGCTTCTATTATTCACATTATTAGTTGCCAAAAATAGCTACGCACAACCCTTTACTTTAATGAGTTGGAACATGCAATGGCTGTCAACAAAACCAACATCACCAATTATACGATCTGCCGCAGACTATCAGGCTTTACAACAACTATTTATCACTTATTCTCCTGATATTTTGGCATTTCAAGAAGTTGATAGTACTGATGCGTTATATCAAATAATCGATCACCACCAATATCAAATATACGTTTCAGATCGCATTCATAGCCCACAAGATAGATTTAAAATAAATAACCAATATACGGGTTTTGCTGTTAAGCGTCATATCGTTGTCGATGATATAGCAGATTTATCACAATTAAGTTCACCAGCAGTCACATCAGATAATATACGACCATTTAAAAACAAACTACGTTATGGTAGCGTCATTAAAATAATTATTAATAAACAGCCCATAATAATACTCAACCTTCATCTCAAATCTGGTTGCTTTACTAATAAACAGCTTTCAAAGCAAAGAAGTAAATCATGCAAAACACTCGCACAACAGTTGTTCTTAATTAAACAATGGGTTAAGAAGAGTCAACAACACAAATCACAGTCTTTGATTATTGTTGGTGATATTAATCATCAGATCATCGATAACCAACAATTCATCGATAAAATTACAGATAACTCAACAAAAATTCATCGACTCTCTGCTGCTATTAATGCCAATTGTACCGTGAAATTAGCGACCCCAAAATATCGCTATCGTACCTACCACAAGCTAATTGATCATCTTTTTGCAACGACAAACATCACAGCTATCAGTCAGCATCAAATTCAATATAATAAACAACAACTTTCGCAGCACACACTTAGTGATCACTGCCCCTTATTATTTACGCTTTCGATTAATTTGATAGATAATACTTAACTACTCAGCAGCATAACCGCTATTATAATAGCGAACATCAGGAATAATATTATGTTTATTAAGAAGCCGATACATCGTTGCACGTGAAACACCCAAATCTTTCGCAGCAGATGCAACTTGTCCTTTGTGAGTTTCAAGCATTATCACTAACACATCTTTTTCTGCTTCATCTTTTATTGTTCGTAGACTCTGTTTAGTATTTGTTTTTTTAGGTAAATCAAAATGTTCAAGATTAACTTCATTACTGTCATTTAATAGTGAAACCCGTTTTACTTGATTAATTAATTCACGAACATTACCAGGCCAGTTATAACGTAATAATAATTGTTTTGCATCTTCACTATAGTGCATTGCTCGTGTGCTATATTCTTTAGAAAATTTTTGTAAATAATATTCAGCTAATAAAATAATATCAGCACCACGCTCTCTTAATGTAGGTACAGCAACGTGAAATACGTTTAACCGATAATAAAGTTCTTTATTAAATGTCTCATTTTTTACTGCCAGTTCTAAGTCAATGCTTGATGATGCAATAATGCGTACATCAAAGTAATCTTGATCATTTAATTTTTCATTTTCTGGTTGTTGTAAATAATTAAGTAATTTCAATTGTAATGGTTTAGATAATTCTTCTACGCTATTTAATAATACGGTGCCATTTTTAATCGTATTTTTATAGCTTGCATTCTGAAGTGGCTCTAAAAATCTCACTCGTTGATCATCTTCAGCTAATGAAGAACAATTAATTATAGTAATATCATCACTTCGACGTTTACTTAGGTTATGAATTGTCTTAGCAATAAGCTCCTTTCCAACCCCTTGCTCACCACTTAATAAAATATTAACATCAGTCATAGATACACGTTTTATCATATCTTTTAAATGCTTTATTGATTTAGACTCACCATATAATCCGATATCACATTGATGATTAGTATCAACCCAAGACGTCGATTCAATTTCCAACATTCCTAACTGATGGCCCACAGTATCTAATAATTGACTTGAGGGAATCGGGGTAGAGAAGAAATCAACACAGAAATTATTTATAAATTGGCAAATAGAATCAATTTTTAATTGTTCTTTTTTAATAAGAGCAATCCATTTAACATACTTGGTTTTATTTGCTCGTTGTGAAATGCTATTTAAACTAAAATCATTATTACTTAAATCAACAATACATACACATGGACTATATTCTTCTAATATTGCATCAGCCGTTCTCAAATCATAACAGCAATGTGTTTTCCAACCCGCTTGTTCTAATAATGCAATCCAAGGTTCATAAGTACAGCCAATGGCAACAAGACGTCCATTACTCTTCTTTTTATCATTTATAGCTACCATTAGAGTCACCTTTTAAGAAAATAGCCATGATCGATTTATATTAAAAAATATAGATAATATCAGCCTGTTTTGCATTGTATTAACATTAAGAATAGTAATAAAAATACACCATTCAAAAGTTATTAATAATACGAACACTGATATACTTGTTATATTTCATTGAATTAAAAAAGAGTTGCATAAAAAAAATCATATAATTTATTTGCTTTTTTTAAAAAATAAAAAAGACAAATTTGTATTTTATTGTTTATTTGTACAATTTACTGTTTATTAAAATGCAAATAGTTAGACATTGTTCTTATGATCTAAGATCATATTAATACAGAAAAAATCATGGATAACACAAGACGTTGCCTTATTTTTGTTTTATCCTTGCTTAAAATAACAATACGTAATAAATAGGACTACAGTATGTCTACTCCATTGGATGCAGCAATGATTGAAACGATTCAGAGTTTTGATGCAGAAAAACGTTACAAACACTTAGTAAAAGAAGTGGTTGCTAATCGTGAAATATGGATTCTCATCGATGAACATGGATGCGTAATGCTTAATACTGACGATGAAGATTGCGTACCTGTTTGGCCAAATAAAGAATTTGCAGAAGCATGGGCAACAGGCGAATGGGAAACATGTAAAGCTGAAGCTATTTCATTAAATAAATGGCATAGCCGCTGGACACATGGTTTAGAAGATGACGAACTAGCACTCGTTGTATTTCCTATTCCTGAACAAGAAGGTCTTGTTATTTATCCTGACGAACTTGATTACGAATTAAAAACATTAGCCAATAAACGTCGCTAATTAATTATATTTCAATGGGCTAGCATTTATTCTGCTAGCCTTATTTTTATGCCGTTATCTACATATAGGATCTTATGGAAACGCTCATTGAGAGAATCAAAAATACAAAAAATAATGTCAAATTTCAAGATATCATAACAGCCATTAATAATAACTATCATTATCAACCCACCCAATTCATTAATGGCCCAACAAATAATGCGGTAATTAATCTTGAGGGGACAAATGAAGGCTCATGTAAAATATTTGCGTTTGCACATTTACACCAACTCTCTAAATCTGAAACATTAGCTTGTTTCGGCACATTTTATCGTGATGATGTCATTAAGCACCCACACAATAATGATCATCAAAATATTCGTCAATTTATGATTTCAGGTCCCGCACATATTCATTTTGAGCGCTTTCCGTTAACCCTTAAAAAAGAGAAATAAAAACCACTGCTGAAATTTATTACAATGGTTTTTATCGAACTGCCCTATAAATTATAAAGGCTTTTTACAATGACTACACGTTTGTGGCGGCTTCATAAAAAAAGGAGAGCGGCTTGCCTGTCCACAACTATCGCAGAACTTTGTTGAACGAATAGTTAGTAACGTTACAGGAACTAATAAAATCAATATTGAAATCATCCATGCGGTAGGCGGTTGCATAAAAATAATAAAACCACCAATAACAACATTACTAAACACCGTATAAATCGGCCATAAACGACGTTTTTTAGCCACATCATTACCGCGTTGGAATAGCATCACACTTCCCACCGTTAAGCCTAACCAAATGACAATAAAACCAATTAATAAATTTTCCTGCATCTTCTTCCCTTAAAAATATCTCTTATCGCATTAATAGTACCCTCATTACTGTGCTGTATTCTACGCCTATTTAATTGCAGTCATTTCTGACAAAGCGCATAGACAACATAACAGCTAATGTCATGATGCCCGTTTTATGAACCATATTTACAAACAATGTAAATAAACTGTAAAAAATAATTCAAAACTATGAATATCAGCACAGTATTCAATCGTCATTCAGGGTAAAGTTACTAACATGTAAACAGATAACACATTACAACCGACATACCCACTTTTCGCTATGCCCGTTTTAGTATGTTTCGATATTGCAATTGCAATATTTTTAGGAGTTGTTTAATGAACATAAAATCTGTTTTACGTACAAGTTTTGTTCTTTTTTGTATGCTTAGCCGCACCGTTGTGGCAGCTCCAGCGATCGCTCCCGCTTTCAATACTCATGACCAATCACAAACACGCCAGACACAAGCTAGCCGTAAAGCTTTTCAGCGTGATTTAAGTGGTTTATACAGCATTCAATCATGGCGAGATGATAATCTGCGTCAGCCTTTTAACAATTTTAATGATCTTTATTTAGCATCAACTAATGCACAAGTAGAATTACAAACATTGCTACAAAGCGTTAGCCTTGCATCAACGACTGATATTGTTATTCCTAATATTAAATCAGCCCAGCGTTCACAACAAAAAATTGCAACTGAATTACATGGTGAAACAAATAGAATCACCGATATTGCACGCGGATCTATTGTTGCTAAAAATATTCCAGCATTAATTCAAGCTTATGAATTACTTGTAAAAGAGACAACGATTGTCAGTGTGAAGAATCGTTTCAAGAATCCAACGCCATCAGGTTACCGTGATTTGAACGTATTAGTTCGCTTACCTCATAGTCAAATTATTACAGAGGTTCAGCTGCACTTAGATGAAATATCAACAATTAAAAATGGTCCAGAACACGATCTTTATGAAAAAATTCAGCATATTGAACGTCTAGCACAGCAACAACAGCGCCCATTATCTGAATTTGAAACAGCACAAATTAATCAACTACGTCAACAATCTCACCAGCTATATCACACTGCATGGCTAGGTTACTTACAGCCACAAGCAGCATAACTGTCAGACTCAAATAAAGAATAAAGCCCGTGATGATATTCATTAATTGCGGGCTTAGTTGTTTATTTAGCAACCGCCCACCCACTTCCATTCACAATCATGTTATCTTCTACTCAACATAATAATAAAGATGACAGTATGCACCAACCTGATATTTTAGCGACAATCAGAAGCTTTACCGCTATTGAGCAAGCACTTGATTATTTCGATATTGGTTATGATAGCCAATTTATTAACATTAACCGCATACAGCTCATTAAACGATTTAATGGTTATTTAATTATAGAAAAACCAAATGATTGGTTTGCAGCTCGTAGAGCATTAAAGAATGCTTATTGCCGAGTACAACGTTCACAATTAGATAAAACCACAAGCCGAGCTTGCCGTGGTTGCACCAGCTGTCAAAGACGGTAAAGTAATGTGTTAATTAAAATGCTCCAAACCATCAAATACTATTTCAAAACGTCAAAATCATTTATTGAAAAAATACCACATAAGAATAATGTAACTTATTGATAAAACTAATCAATATCACCATGGTGTTTATTTTTTGTTATTACGAATGCACTTATTTGTTTTTTATTGTTTACACGTCTGCTATTGACAATATTATTTGTTTGACCATCATCATGGTTACACTAATTTACTTTCAATTTGCCTAATTTATCATCGTGAAAACGTTTTCAATCTTCTATTATCCTTCGCCATATAAATGGATGCTTTCCAATATGGAGATAGATAATGGTCACAATTTTTAGTCTTGTAATTATATTCCTTGTAGGTCTATTGATTTACAAGAAATACAACCCACAAACAACATTACTGCTAGGCGGTATTATAATGATGGCTGCGGCTATTATTTTTAGTACAGGTACGCCACTTCCTGAAAATATCTCAAGCGGTAATCAATGGCTTGATATCTTTACATTCCTAAAAAATACAACGGCAAAAACAGTCGGTACGCTTGGGCTTATCATCATGGCCGTAGGCGGTTTTGCTAAATATATGGATCACATCGGTGCATCACGTGCGTTGGTTAATATTGCAATTAAACCATTAGGCTACTTTAAAGCACCTTATTTTGTTATGGCTCTGGGTTATATCATGGGTCAGATTCTGAATATCTTTATTCCAAGTGCATCAGGTCTTGGACTGCTATTGATGGTGACTCTTTACCCTATTTTAGTACGTCTTGGGGTAAGTAAAATGTCTGGGGTTGCAGTTATCGCAACAGCCGCTTGTTTAGATTTAGGCCCGGCATCTGGTAACGTAAATTTAGCCGCACGTACTGCTAATGTTCCCGTAACTGAATATTTCATTACTTACCAGTTACCTGTTGCAATCGTAACAATGATAACTATCGCCACGCTACATTTTTTTGTACAACAATGGTTTGATCGTCGCGCTACAGCGAATGATATTGTTGAACTACAAACGGAAGAAGTTCAAGTCGCGCCACCAGCATGGTATGCACTATTACCTATTATACCTCTAGCACTGATCATGATCTTTAGCCCGATGGCTATCGCAACAGTAAAAATTGATGTCGTTACTGCAATGTTTATTTCGATTGCTGTTGCAATGGTATGTGAAGGTATTCGTCATGGCGCTAAACCTATCTTTAAAGATATTTTGGTTTATTTCGATAGCATGGGAAAACAATTTGCACGAGTTGTAACGCTGGTTATTGCCGGTCAAGTGTTTGCACATGGTATGAAAGTCATTGGCTTGCTTGATACTGTCATTAACTTTGCTATTAATGCTTCTGTATCACCTGCATTAATGATCATATTAATGGTAATTATTATTACTTTTGCCGCAATTTTAATGGGATCAGGCAATGCACCATTCTTCTCATTTGCAGCGATGGTGCCAGATATTGCTAATAAAGTCGGTGTTAATGCTGTTGTTATGTTGATGCCAATGCAATTAGCATCAGGTATTGCACGTTCAATGTCGCCGATTACAGGTGCAATTGTTGCTGTTGCAGGTGTTGCTGATGTGTCACCTTTTGAATTAGTGAAACGTACCGCGATTCCAATGATTGGTGCGCTGATTGTTTCAACTGCAATGTCACTGATTTTAGGCTTATAATTTATTGCCATATAAAGAAAACCCCGTTAGTTATTATAATGATAAGTAACTATACGGGGTTTTTATTGTCTCTTATTTATACTGACAACTAAGTTTATACCGACAAATAAGGTTAGATGCGTTCCCAAGGACCATTTGCATTGCCGGGTTTGTCACCTTTAGTCCACCATTTCGCGCGGTAATTATTACCATCAAAGATAACCTCATCACCACCAGTATACGTTTTCGATGCCGACCACCCGCCAACTTCACCAGTCTCTTCTTCTACCCATACCGATGATGTTCCAGGAGTTTCACCTTTAGTCCACCACTGTGCAGTATATGTAATACCGTTATAAACCACGGTATCGCCACTGTTATAGATACTATCGGCATTCCACGTATCACCTACAGTACCACCCTCTGCTTTTACATTAACAACAACTGTTTGTTGAGTAGATGCTTGACCATCAGAAACAGTAATTACGACATTAATAGCAGTATCTGTTGTCACCGTAGGTGCGGTGACAGTAATATTAGCTCCTGTTGCCGTAACCACTACCTGCCCAGTTGACGCCGAATAAGTGAGCATATCACCGTCAGCATCCGTTGCAGTTACTGCAATAACAACATTTTGACCACTTTCAACATCGACGGTTGCAGGTACCGTTAGCTCTGGTGCTGTATTTTCAATAACACCAGAGCCCTTCACATTAACAACCACAGACTTAGTTGCACTCTTGCGCCCATCAGTCACTTTAACCACTACAGATGCCACTATATCTGTTGCTGTATTTGGTGCAGTATAAGTAATGGTTGCTGTGCCATCGCCATTATCTGTTACTTGTGCTTCTACCGAGCTAAAACTTAATCTGTCACCCTCAGCATCAGTGGCTGAAACACTAAAACTGATAGTCTCGCCAGCAACTACAGATTGAGCACTTGGTACTGTTAATTCTGGTGCAGCATTTGGTGTTGTATCAGCACTAAAGACATCATCAATCGCTTCAGCTAGCGGCGAACTTAATTTAGTACACTCTTTTAACTTACTACCATGGTTAATAAAAGTACCTTCACACTGAATATCACCGTGTACTTGCCATACAATCACGCCACCTAAGTCATTATCAACAATGTACTGTGCTTTCTTTTTAATCGAAGGCACATCATCATAACTTAAGAAATATTTACCTTTCACGGCATAAGGGACTTCTGCATTTGCATCCCACTTATGTTCCCAGCCTGACGTTTTAACAATGTAGTTATAGTTCGGTGAACCTTCAAATTCTTTCCAGTTATCAACATCAACAGCACTCAATAGCGGACCATCAACAGACATATTATAAATACGCTTATCTGTTGGCGCACCTAAGTAAGCCTCAGCTTCGGTCGTTTGTACACCTCGACCATAAAATGCAGCACCAAAGTTGATTTTCTCTGATGGAATGCCTTTTTCTGCCATCCAAATACGTAATGTGTCTAGATCGAGTCCAGCATATTCTTCTTCTGGATATGGATATAATGGCGCATTATGCCCCGTTACATTTGACCATGCACCATTAAGGTCATAGGTCATCATATTAAAGTAATCCATTGATTTAACGAGGCGTGGCCAATTAAAGCCTTCGAGCTTAGCCGTAGATGCCGAAAATGCTGCGGTTAATAGTTTATCAGGGCCAATACGCTTACGAATATCTTCCATTAGTTGTTCAAAGTTAGCAAAATCCGCTGGATCTCCAGCAAAATTCATTCCACCAAACCCAGGATATTCCCAATCGATATCAATACCATGAAAACCTAATGCCATTAACTTATCTAAATCATTAAGGAAACGGGCCTTTTTAACAGGATCTGCTGCCATTTCGGGAAAGTGTTTAGACATACTCCAGCCACCTAACGACGCCATAACCTTAACGCCTTTTTGGTTAGCAAGATCAATCAGACCTGGTGCCCCCCCCTCTTTTTTAAGTGGAATCGGCATATTTCCTTCAATGCCTGTTGGCTTATGACGCCAACCATTACCACTTTTAACAAAACCCTGTGCTTTTACTTTTGCAGCATTTTCAGCATCCCATGGCTCATCAACGGGGAACTGGTGAATATATTCCAATTCACCCCACAAAATATGGAAATCCCAGCTTGAATAAACATCAGGGTGTAATAATGAACCTGGCTCTTGCACGCTACCTGGCTTATAAATTTGTTTATTTCGTAAATCACCACTGTGTAACGTACCGTCTTTCGCAACACCAAAAAATGAGAAATTAAGAATAGAGTAAATATCCATATCTACGTTTAAATGCGTCGCTTCACCTTTAACCGAAAAACCCGCATTAGTACCTTTCCATGCTTCCCACTGCGTTAAATAACCAATTACATTTTTATCATGAGTCGGTGCGGCTTGTACTTGAGATGCCGTACTTGCTAATAAAAAACCAGCAATAATGGCTGCAATGTTCGTTTTATTAAATCCCTTTTCCATTTTGTGCTCCACGTTATGATGAATAGCTAATTGCTATATCAGTTTTTATACGTTCAACTGATTTTATAACGATCAATAATGATGTCTGTCATTAACAATCTAGGCACAGTGTGAGTGATCTTTTTTAGTTTAGCGAAAAAAATTCATATTTTTAGGCTCAATAGCTAACATTAATGCAACAACAAGATCGAGTGACATCAATTTTTAGCCACTATATTCAAAAAAAAGTATAAATGGGCAGGCTAAATAAATAAAAAAACAGAGATAATATTTATATAAAAATATCATTCTATCGCTGATAGGATATTTTTTAGGACAATATTTGTGTAAATACACGCAAAAAAAAAGCGAATCGCATAGAACGATTCACTTACACTATTAACCACAATGGTAACAATATTATTATTAACGAATAAATTTATTATAGATAAACAATAGGATAAATGCACCTAATGTGGCCGTTACAATACTGCCTAGATTTACACCGTTAGCATGGCCAAGACCAATAAACTTACCTACAAAACCACCAACAAAAGCACCACCAATACCCAGTGCCATGGTTACAATCCAGCCACCACCATCTTCACCTGGCATTAACCATTTAGCTAATGCGCCAGCAATTAAACCTAAAATAATCCAAGATAAAATGCCCATGTTCTTTCCTCAATTGGCTAATTTTTCACTATTAAAAGAGTTAATGTGATTATGGTATAAATAGACATATATCACACTATTGAGTTCAATAAAAATTACATATCCATAGAGATAACTCATAAGTCATACCACTTGATAGTGATTTTCTAGCTTGTACATCCTCATATCAAGTAAACTACAATCTACTCACTAAGAATTAATAACACTTATTTTTCACGTTATAGAAAGAGAGAATGACACTTAATGAAATACCAATGGATTTTATTTGATGCTGATGAAACATTGTTTCATTTTGATGCCTTTCGCGGCCTTCAACTGATGTTTTCACGTCATAATGTTACCTTTACCCCCGCTGATTTCGAATGTTATGAAACCATTAATAGACCATTATGGGTTGATTATCAAAATGGTAAAATTTCAGCAACGGAGTTACAAAATATTCGCTTTAAATCATGGGCTACAACGCTTTCGTTATCCACAGAGCAGCTTAATCATGATTTCTTAATGGCAATGGCGGATATTTGTACTCCATTAAAAGGGGCCAAAACATTGCTAGAAGCATTAAAGCCACAGGTAAAACTCGGTATTATTACTAATGGATTTACTGCACTACAAGAAATACGTTTGCAACGTACAGATTTTAAAAAATTTTTTGATGTCTTGATTATCTCAGAGCAAGTGGGTGTCGCTAAACCTGATATTCGTATTTTTGATTATGCTTGCCAAAAAATGAACATGACTCAACGTCAAGATATTCTTATGGTTGGTGATAATCCTCAGTCTGATATTTTAGGTGGAATCAATGCTGGTATGGATACGTGTTGGCTTAATATCGATCAAAAGCCACAACCAGAAGGTATTAATCCTACTTATACCGTCTCTTCATTAACAGAATTACAAACATTGCTACTTAGTGAATAATATTTTATAAACAGCTGAATTATATTATGGCTATAATTCAGCTGTTTATATTGCATTCAGTTAATTAATATTAAAAAAATATCCTTACCATGCTTTACAAGCGTCTCAATTCCGATTAAGTTTGAGCCTCATTTTTATTTAGAGCGTATAAGCTATGTCTCAGAACATTAACAACAATCAGGATGCTACAACCATAGCAACCTTACAGATTGCTTGTACGCTAAACTCTGTCGTCGTCGTCATTCTCTGACGCTGACGGTTAACTTATTCGTCAGTAACGCTGGCGGATATGAATTTCACTTCTAAATTATCTCTTCCAGCATACTGACTCAGATTGTTTTATTTGAATTAAGGTATGTCATTTGAAAAGAAAAGAACTTGCAGCTATCGGTTTTATGACCTTTGCATTATTTCTCGGCGCTGGTAACTTAATATTCCCGCCCCTGATGGCACAACAAGCAGGTGAAAACTGGCTTATAGCTATTGCTGGATTTTTATTAACCGCAGTTGGTTTACCGGCATTAACACTCGTTGTTCTTGGTCGTTTATCTTCTGCTGATAAATTAACAGCAGCGTTACCTAAATGGATGGATCGCTCATTTTGGTTTTTAGTATTAACAACGCTTGGGCCCGCTTTTGTTTTACCTCGTGCTGTTACTGTTGCTTATGAAATGGGAATCAAACCGTTTTATTCTGGCAATGGATTAATGATTTTCTCTGCTATTTTTTGTGCTCTCACATTAGTACTTGCTTTAAAGCCAGGGAAACTCGTTGATTATATTGGTAAAGTAATGACACCCGCACTAATTGCAATGCTTGCATTACTGGCGATTTCAGCGATTATTAATCCACTAGGCTCACCAACAACGGCAATTGATACTTACCGTCAGGCTCCAACTGTGAATGGGCTGATTCAAGGTTACATGACATTAGATGCTATTGCTGCAGTCGCTTTTGGTTGGGTTATCATTCAAACTATTCGTAATACTGGCGTAAAATGCAATAAAGCCATTTCTTACTACACTCTTCGCATTGCTCTAATTTACGCATTTCTTATGTCGCTTTGTTACCTTGCTATGGGATATTTAGGCGCGACTTCTTCTGATATTGCACCACAAGCTACCAATGGTGGTGAAATCTTAACTCGTTATGCTGCAGGAGAGTTTGGAACATTAGGCCAACTACTATTAGCAACCATAACTTTAATGGCTTGTTTAACCACAACCGTTGGCTTAACCAATGCTAACGGCGAATATTATAAGAATACCTATGGCGTAAAATTCAAAGTAAGTGCCACCGTTATTATGCTATTAACGGCTATTATTTCTAACGTCGGTTTAGAAACAATTATTCAAGTAAGCCTACCTGCTATTTTGATTTTATGCCCAATTTCAATTTCGTTAATTATCTCAACCTTTTTTATTCGTAATAACTCAACACCAGAGCGACGTCACATCTCGATAAGTCAGACCACGGTTGTGATCGTAGCAACATTATTTGGCAGTATTGATGCATTAAACATTTTAGGTAAATTACCGACGGCAATAGCCTCATTAGCTGAACACTGGTTACCGTTATTTAGTTCACATGCATCTTGGTTAGTCCCAGTCGCTATCACTATTTTTATGAGTAAATTATGTACTCGCAACTCTACAATTCATAATAATGTCGCCATAAGCTAGCATTAGCGCAATGACAATGATCTTAGGGCTAGAGAATATCTAGTCCTAAGCATTAAGCATTAAGCATTAAGCATTAAGCATTAAGCATTAAGCATTAAGCATTAAGCATTAAGCATTAAGCATTAAGCATTAAGCATTAAGCATTAAGCATTAAGCATTAAGCATTAAGCATTAAGCATTAAGCATTAAGCATTAAGCATTAAGCATTAAGCATTAAGCATTTTAAACGTAAAAAAACGACAATTAACAACATAATTAATCAAAGCTGTTACGAAAACTCGATATATATACACGATAATCAACCAACCATTTAATATTAAACACTTTAATCATATTATTTTTACAACCATTAAAAAAAAGTTGAAGAAAGTTATTTACAACACTAAGTTTTCTTTATATTTTTAACCTGTAATTCATATATTCATTAATAGAAGTTGTTAAATTATGCATTCAACCCAGTTTGAACATAGAACACAAAAACAGTTAGCATCGATGATAGCGGTTAACGCTTGGATTGATGTTACTTCTATGACGATAAAAAAAATGTCTCGAATTATTTCCGCTTTTATCCTAGTGATTATTCGCTAGGCTGGCGGGCAAGCTTCCGTCAGCCATGCTGATGGGAGATAGTTTCAACTCTTCATATCATCTTTCAGCAAACCTGCGGAATTATTATTAAACAAAGCAACAGCAATATAAGACTTATACCTTTGAGTTATTAATTACTGTTCGACATTCACAACAATGCAGGTATAACATTTGAAAACACAAGACTTACTCGCTATCGGTCTAATGACCTTCGCCCTATTTCTAGGTGCTGGTAACTTAATCTTTCCGCCCGCGATGGGCTTAGATGCTGGTACATCATTAACTTCAGCTATGAGTGGTTTTTTAGTCACCGCTGTTGGCCTGCCTGCTTTTACTATTATTGTGCTTGGCCGTATTGGTAGCACCAAAAACCTAACTAAAGCACTGCCTAAATGGTTAGCCACCACTTTTTGGGTACTACTATTTACCGCTATTGGTCCAGCATTTGGTATGCCACGTGCCGTTACCGTTGCTTATGAAATGGGATTAAAACCTTTTTTCAAAGCGGATCATCTCGTTGCGTTTTCTATTATATTCTCTGCTTTAACGCTATTTTTAGCATTTAAACCAGGTAACTTAGTCAGTTACATTGGTAAGGTAATGACACCTGCCCTTATTTTATTATTAGCCGGATTAGGGCTAGCAGCTTTCTTTTCTCCTCTTGGTCTACCTGCTGCACCTTATGGTGACTATCAGCACAGCGCCGTTACCAGTGGTTTGATCCAAGGTTACATGACCATGGATGCTATCGCAGCAGTTGGTTTTGGTTGGGTTATCATTCAAGCAATTAAAGAGAAAGGTGTTGTTTCACAAAAAGGTATCGCAAATATCTCGTTTAAAGTTGCGATGATCTATTTTGTATTAATGGGCGGTTGCTATATTGCAATGGGTTATGTTGGCGCAACATCAACATCTATTGCAACTCATGGTATGAATGGCAGTATGATCCTAACGCGTTATGTTGCCGGTGAGTTTGGGGCTTATGGTCAATGGTTACTCGCAGCAATTATTATCATGGCATGTTTAACAACCACAGTAGGTTTAACCAATGCATGTGCTGAATATTATCAACAAACATTTAAGGCCTCATTTGGGTTTACTGCAACAATTATTGTGGTATTAACCGGTATTATTGCCAACTTTGGTCTTAATGATATTTTAAAAATTAGTTTACCTGCGATCTTAGTCTTATGCCCAGTCGCGATAGCACTAGTGTTAGCATCATTAACTGCTTCAGCTATTAATGTTTCAACCTTAACTCACACATCAGTCTTAGTAACCGCGATGGTATTTGGTGCTATTGATGCCGTTAGTATTTTAGGTAAAATGCCAGCAGATCTTAATCAATTCTTTAATGATGCATTACCATTATATCAAGCACATGCAAGTTGGTTATTACCAACATTATTGATCTTATTTATGACAACAATAATGGCTCGCTTACCTATTATTGCACGTAAGTTTAATATTGTTGATTATCGTCTTGATTCAGTAACAAACAATTAGTTCGATAAAACATAATGATAATTGGGGTTATCTATACCTGCTTTAAACGGACGATGAATGAATAATGCATAAAAAAGCCTCTTACAGCTTCAATAAATGAAGGGCTGTAAGAGGCTTTTTATTACACAAAGATCACATGATCTTATTCAGGTAAACGCTCACCTGTCATGAATGCGTGTAAAATCTCAGGGGTTAATTCACCCGCTTCTTCTAAACGCTTAAGTTCTGCCACAATTTTCTTTTGATCATCAATCGATGGAATCGGCAATTCTGGCTCTTTTTCATAATCATCAGGTAACGATATATTAAGATCGTGCATGGTAAACCCTTGGTTATTTAAAACAAATTAATACTTTGGCGATTATACACTGAAAATCAGCCAGAGGTCAGCTTTACCACATTGTAATGATTTGAATTACAATGATGCTTGATGTTGAGCAATTAATCGATCCATCGTTTCTTGTGCGCGTAATTGAGCATGTTCAAATGTCTCTTCTTGGCTCATCGGTTCTACCACTTCATAATAACATTTCAATTTAGGCTCAGTACCTGAAGGACGTACAACAACACGCGCACCATCTTCTAAGTGATAAATTAAAACATCGCTAATCGGTAAATCAATTGCTTCTACAGAACCATCAGCAAAAGTACGCAATGATGTTTTAAAATCTTCTGTACTATTAATCGCTAACTCTGCAATCGCTTGTGGTGGCATTGCCCGTAATGAATCGCCTATTGGTGCTGCTGTTGGATCAAGTGCAATACTGCGCTGCGCATTAATATATAAACCATATTCGCGATAAATGGCTTCTAACTGATCCCAAACGGTTTGCCCTCTCGCAGTAAGTTCTGCGGTTAATTGTGCAAAAGCAACTAATGCGGAGAGTCCATCTTTATCCCATACTGTCGAACCAATGGTGTAGCCTAATGCTTCTTCGTAAGCAAATAAGAATTGATTAGCATCAGTTTGGCGAGCCATTGCGACATTAGTAAGCCATTTAAAACCCGTTAGCGTTTGATAATATTGCGCACTAAGTGCTGCTGCAATTTTACCTAGCAAGGTTGATGAAACAATCGTATTACCGACTAAACTTGTCGATGCTTGCGCATGACTCAGTAAATAATAACCAAATAATGTTCCCACTTGATCGCCGGTTAACATCTGATATTCACCATCAGAACGACGAGCAGCAACAGCAAAACGATCGGCATCAGGATCATTTGCACACGCTAAAATAGCGTCATGTTGTTTTGCTTCTGCAATAACAAGATCCATCGCTCCAGGTTCTTCTGGATTTGGAAATTTAACCGTTGGAAAAGCACCATCAGGCTCTCGTTGCGCAGCTACACTATAAACATGGGTAAAACCAGCATCAGCAAGCAGTGTTTCAGCCATCTCAGCACCCACGCCATGCATCGCAGTATACGCAAGACCAATCGCTTGTGGATTATGATGATTATTTAATAGTGGTGTCGCGTTTATAGCTTGGCGATAATCTTGATAATAGCCATCATCGAGCCAAACCAATAAGCCTTTCTCCTCTGCTTCGGCTAAATCCATAAGATGTAATTCAGATTGGGTCGCTTTATCAATTTCGGCCGCAATACCGGCATCATGAGGCGGAATAATCTGTGCACCATTATTCCAATACACTTTAAAACCATTATAAGCTGGCGGGTTATGGCTCGCCGTAACAACAACAGCCGCAGCAGTATGTAAATGTTTAACACCAAAAGCGACAATAGGTGTCGCTGCTACTTTAGTCGTAAGATAAACTTTAATACCTTGGGCCGTTAACACTGCCGCGGTATCATGAGCAAATTGACGAGAATCGGGACGACCATCATAACCAATCACGACCCCTTTATATGCGGCGTCGTTATTCGTTTGAAGAAGATATTGACCAAGCCCAGTCGCCGTTTCTTGAATCACAAGTCGATTCATTCGGTTTGGCCCAGCACCAACAACTCCACGTAAACCTGCAGTACCAAATGCTAATCGTCCATTAAAGCGATCAGCTAGTTCTGCAAGTGCATTATCAGCAACTAATTGTTGTAATTCTTGGCATGATTTAGGATCTGGATCACGTTGTAACCAACGTATTATTTCATTATTCATTGTTATTATCCTAGTATGTTTATCATCATCACAACCAATAGTAATGGCTGAACTATTTTGATATCGACAGACACTACTATCGTTCGCTATTTATCATTACCATCGCTATAGCAATACAAATGATAAATACTCTCATTAAGATATTCCCTATTGAATTAAATTACAACTCTCTTGAAATAACATTTAATAAGTAAACAATGCCTTTATCTATCGCTATTACTGTTTTCGCGCACACCTTTAAAACAGTAATACCAAAAACATCCTCTTGCCAAATATTTTAAATGTAAAAAAAGCCTCAAAAAGAGGCTTTTTCATATTGCGGGGGATTTACCACATCAAATCATCAGGAATAACGAAATCTGCATACGGATCATCTTCATCAACAATACTGTCATCAACTACGTTATTAAGTACAATTGATTCTTGATCACGTAAAGCAATTTTATCCGCAACCGTCGCGGGAATAACTTCATAACCATCAAGATAACGAGCAATAGCAAGACGGCCATTAACAAGCTGTTTTTGCATTAACTTATCAACGTAAATTTTCTTAACCGTAGTACCGTCAGTAAAGTTATAACCAATATCACCGTTATTACGATCTAAGCGGTTCATTTCAATTAATTGTTTTACTTGTGAGATAAAGGCTTTTTGTAGTGCATCTTCATCTCGTTGACGATTGAGTGCTTTGTCTTTCTCAAGTTGAGAGACACGATTTTCCTCAACAGCAGCCTTTGCTTCTTTCGCTTGTGTGCGTGATTTCTTTGTTGTCTTACCGGCTTTTTTTAGCTTTTTCTTATCGATAAGACCTGCTTTTAGCATTTGCTCTTGTAGGCTTAGCTTTGCCATTGAAACTCCATCAATTATTCATTGCGATGAGTGATTATGTCACTCATTAATTTATAGCTATCATTATCTCTGTTTGGTCTAAAATAGGTCAAGCGTTGTCATTATAATTATTATCGATAAAAATGGATAAACCACTATTAAATACCGTTAAGCTCACTCTATATTATATGCGTTGAAAATCATAAACTGATCCTAATTTTAAAATATGAGTAAGCTCATCTAATGCGGTCTGAGACTGTAATAACAATGATGGATCAGCAAAATCAGCCTCTACTAATCGATCCCGATAATGTAAATGAATCCATGCTTGTAGTTGTTTAAATAATGAATCAGTCAATAATACTGCAGGATTAACCGCTTGCTGTTCTTCAACAGTTAATACCACTCTTAAACGCAAACATGCTGGACCACCACCATTTTGCATACTCTGGCTTAAATCAAATAAATCAACACGATTAATACCGAGGTTCGATTGCAATAACTGCTGAATATATTGCCATACTCGCGAATTATCCTGACACTGTTGCGGTAAAATTAAACTAACATCACCATTAGGCAACGTCACTAATTGTGAATTAAATAAGTAACTACTGATAGCATCACTGATACTTACGAGATCATCAGGTACTTCTATAATGGAAAAATTAGCCCCCATTTTCATATGGAGTTGCTGATAGAGATCAGCTTTATTTAAAAAAGCCTGTTGGTGACAAAATAACGTTTGCTGATTTCCAACCGCAATCACATCATTATGAAACACACCTTGATCAATTAATAACGGATTCTGTTGAGCCATCACAACCTGCTGCGGATCTAATTGATGTAATCGTGCAATAGCCGCACTCGCCTCATAGGTTTGTCGAGCGGGATATTGCGTTAGTGCCTGTTGCTGTTGATCAAAACCATAGCCGCCAAAAACAAACATTTCGACACCTTGATTTCCATACTGATCACAAAAACGCGTATGGTTAGCTGCCCCCTCATCTCCTAACTGTGCAGATGCAGGTAATGGCTGGTGATGACAAAAATGACGATCATCATTAAACATTGCAGCCAAAATACGCGCTGTTGTTTGATGCTCAATAGAACGATGGAAGTGGCTCACTAAATTAGCCGGCGTAAAATGTATCCGTCGATCATTTGTGTCTGCTGATGGTGAGACGGTTGCAGCATTAGCAGCCCACATGCTTGATGCTGAATAACAACTGGTTAATAGCTGAGGTGCATGTTGTGATGCTTGTTGTAACACACAACGATCACTGCCACTAAAACCTAATCGACGTAATATCTTGATCTCAGGCCGCATTTGAGGCGCAATAACACCTTGAATTAATCCTAAATTAGCTAGCGCATACATTTTCTCTAGCCCTTGTAATGCCGCATGCTTAGGGTTTGATACTTGGTGTTTATAAGTTACAGAAGCAATATTGCCTACAGATAAACCACTGTAGTTATGTGTAGGCCCTACTAACCCATCAAAATTAGCCTCATATGCCATTATCGATGCCCTCCATGCCTAATCTAAAGTGTGTACTATTATTATAGCTCGCACCAATTAAATTAATTTCAGTCTCCATTAAGGCGACTGGTTTACCATCATTCTAGAGAATAGTTAGCGGTGCTTTCACTATAAAACGCTACACTTTATAAAAATCACAAAAAAACACCATTTAATTATTGCGTAATAGCATCAACATCCTTTAAAATTAACTCATCCGATGAGTTTTATAAGTATTTGTTATAAAAAATACCCGTTGTACTACTGTGAATAATAGCTACAATGCTCAGCCCCAAACCAAAGCATGGCATTTCAAACTAAGGTTTTGCTCTATGAAAGTAAAAGTGGTCGATTTTATCAAACGTAAGCGTGAGGTGTTATCACATCACCAGTTTGAATTTAAAGACTGGCTATCACCATCAATTCGCGATTACTGGATCGAATTTCTCAATAAAGCCAACAGCAGTCACTTTGCAACTTGGGTAAAAGATCACAATCTTGTATCGATCTCTAATGGCGAGACAGTATCTGAACCGATTGAGATTGAAATGCATCCAGAAGCAGCCAAAGTCATGAATGAACTCACAGCATCGTTAGGTGAAGAGATTCATGTTGGTGAATGGCTAACCGTTGATCAATTACGTATCAATAATTTTGCCAATGTCACAGACGATCATCAATGGATCCATACAGATCCTCAAAAAGCCGCAGCAGAATCACCTTTTAAAACAACCATTGCACATGGTTTTTTAACGCTTTCACTCCTCTCTGTATTAACAGACAGTGTTGATCCTGCAAGCCCCAAATTTCCATCGGCAAAAATGACTGTAAATTATGGCTTAAATCAAGTTCGATTCCCTTATCCTGTTAAAGCAGGGGTTAACATTCGTGCTAGAACAAAAATTCAATCTGTAACCCCTATTAAACGTGGTTTAGAAATAGTGCAAGAGATCACTATTGAAATCGAAGGCTGCCGTCGTCCTGCCTGTGTTGCTGAGTCAGTCATGCGCCTTTATTTTTAGTTAGCAGCTAGTTCACATGCTATTTATTTAAAAAAAGCCGATCCGTCGGCTTTTTCTTTATTGGCATTAAATTTAAGAAAAAAAGCAAAAAATCACTACTTTGATGATGTTATCCATTTCAGATTGCATGGATTTAACAGCCTAAAACCTAACTTTTCATTAATAGCGGTTTACCTCTAGAAGAAGACTGGTATGGTAGCCGAACATTTTTTGGCTGGGTATCATTATGAACAAGTGGATTAAATTCATTCCCCTCATTTTATTGATTGGCTATTTCATCACTTATGATGTCTTTAACCAAACAAGTCAACCAACACCAACAGAACAAACAACAAATAATCAGTAACAAATCTCATTATGATAATTTTTTCAGATCATAAATAGATTAGAGGTAGCATGGTAATCAATCCATGCTCTTACTAATTTAGCATTAACTACACCTATCTATCACTGCTCGTTTTTCATATATTCTTCGATAATTATCTGCATATACTCTGTTACCTGCTCATCCTATTTACGTCTTTACTTCACCTATGTATTTGTAAAATAACAAATAGTAACCTTACCTTGCAATTATCGTTATTTGCATCTCAAAATTGTGATGCTATTCTTAATTTACGATCTAGAAAGCACTAAGATTCTCTAGGCAAGTCATAATTAAGAACATGTTACCAAATCACATTTGTTCCAGTTTATAGGATGTGATTTGGTTTTTTTTATCAATGAACATTAATAATTTTCCTCGCCGCTATTGACTGCTTTACCTCTTTTAAATGACAAGGTAAATTCATTGCATCCACATTTAGTCAGGTATGCATGATGTCTTCAAAAATTAGAGTTCTGATCTCAGACTCAACCAATCCATGGTTCAATCTTGCTGTTGAAGATGCTATTTTTCGCACAATGTCTCCTCAACAACGGGTGTTATTCTTATGGCGCAATGACAATACAGTTGTTATTGGACGAGCACAAAACCCATGGAAAGAATGTAATACACTAAAAATGGAACAAGATGGTATTACGCTTGCTCGCCGTCAAAGTGGTGGTGGTGCTGTCTTTCATGATCTTGGCAATACTAATTTCACCTTTATGGCTGGCAAACCTGATTACAATAAAACGGTATCAACTGATATCGTGTTGGCCGCATTAAAACAGCTAGGTATTAATAGTAAAGCAACGGGCCGTAATGACTTAGTTGTTGAAGATAATGAAGGCGAGCGTAAGTTTTCGGGATCTGCTTACCGTGAAACCATGGATCGTGGTTTCCATCATGGTACCTTATTATTAAGTGCCGATTTAACACGATTAGCAAACTACCTTAATCCTGATAAAAAGAAACTGGCTGCAAAAGGGATCACTTCTGTTCGTTCACGCGTGACAAACCTTAATCAAATTATTGCAAATATTGATCATAAAATGGTCTGTGATGCCATTATTAAAACGTTCTGTGGTTATTATAATGATCATGTTGAAGCTGAACATATCTCACCACAAGCCTTACCAGAATTAACTGGTTTTAATGATACCTTTGCTAAATTTAGTCGGTGGGAGTGGAATTTTGGTAATACACCTCAGTTCACACACAGCTTAGATGAACGTTTTACTTGGGGGGGAGTCGAACTACATCTTGATATTAATAAAGGTGTAATTACAGAGGTAAAACTATTTACTGACAGCCTAGATCCTGCGCCATTAGAACTATTAGAGCAACGATTACTTAATCTATCTTATAATACTGCGGCTATCACAACAGCCATCAGTAATTTAATCATTGAATATCCATACTATAATGATGTTTTGATGGATATAGATAAATGGTTACAAACTACAATTAATTAATATTATTAGAATTACAATAAAAGAGTAGTTGCATCAATATAATAACAAGACCGCGTTAATCGTCGGTCTTGTTATCAAAAAATAGCCTTTATTATTCCTTTTTATCACTACAATCATCACAACACGGATTTATCATTCTTTCTTGGCAATTGTATGGCTCAATATGAATAATAATATCAACCACTTCATTTAAGTTTTTTAATAAATGTGTTTTAAAATTTTCAGTAATATTATGAGCACGTTCAACACTCATTTCAGGATCAACCAACAAATGGAAGTCTAACAAAATTGTACTTCCTGTACGGCGACTTCTTATTTCATGCACTTCTTTAATATCTTTATCTTCAGCAGCATATGCTTGAATTTGTTTTTCAATATCAAAATCAGCTTGTGCTTCGGTTAACTCTAAAATAGCTGGCCATAAAATTTCAAAAGACGCTTTTAATATCATTACTGTTACGATTAATGCTGCAATTTGGTCTAAATAGTGAAAACTAGGAAAGAAATAATTTGCAATCACAGCAATAGCAACAGGCAATGAACTCAATGCATCAGAACGGTGGTGCCAAGCATTTGCATATAAAGCACGACTATTAATACTTTTCGCCTGAATGGCAGTCCAACGATAAAGTACCTCTTTAACAATAATAGATGCTATAGCAGCACTAAATGCTAACATTCCAGGTTGTGAATGTGCTTGTGTACTGATTGAATGAAGTGAATCCCAGCCGATACCGAGACCAACAATGGCTAAAATAAAACCAATAAAGATATTGGTTAACGTTTCAAAACGTCCATGCCCATACGGATGCTCTTTATCCGCAGGTGCTGTCCAATAACGCGATCCAATCAAAATAGCAGTATCGGTCACCAAGTCAGAAAAACTGTGTACACCATCGGCAATAAGTGCCTGACTGCCCGTCAGTTTACCGATGGTAATTTTTATAAATGCTAAAGCAATATTTGCAATAGACCCGACCCAGGTAACCTTCTGAATTAACTTAACGGCCTTTTTAGACATAACGCCCCATAAAATAGAAAAAATGGTAGCGATTATAATAACGAATTTAACTCACAAAATATGATCTTTTTTACCAGTATCGCTACTTTCCTTTGTAACTTTCAATAGCCTGATAACAATGACAATTAATCGTATGATCATTTACCATTCCTACCGCTTGCATAAAAGCATAGCAGGTTATATTCCCCATAAATTTAAATCCATGCCGTTTTAGAAATTGGCTCAAGGCAAGTGATGTCGAGGTGGTAATCGGCACATATTTCGTAGAGGGCCAATGATTAATTAAAGGTTCATTGTTGACAAATTGCCACAATGGAATGGCTAAACTGCCATACTGATGCTGAAGTGCTTTTGCTGCGCGTGCATTCGTAAATACTGAACGTAGCTTACCGCGATGCCGAACAACATCATAGCATTCAATAATTACTGATATACGTGATTCAATTTCTTGATCAGTATAAGTGGCAAGTTTATCAATATCATAATTTTCAAATGCATCCCGATACCCTATACGCTTTTTTAAAATAGTATACCAATTAAGCCCTGCCTGAGCGCCCTCTAATGTGAGAAACTCAAATAAATAACGATCATCTTTATTCGGTTTACCCCATTCATTATCATGATATTGATGCTCTAAATTCGAATGAGAAGCCCAAAAACACAATCTATTAGAATCTGTCATATCAACCTTAAATAATTATAATCAACATTTAAAAAATATTTTTTAACATATACAGATTTAATCAATAAGTATATCTAAGGATATCTCTCTTTAATATTAAGATATTTTAATATAAGTTATTCGCAAGCATCATTATTACCTAAAAATACTTATCAACATCACATTATCTACATTTACTATAAATATGTTTTTTTAGTTTGGTTTATTTACGGCATACTAATGACGTCTATAGCATAGATCGATTCATTAAGGGATTAAATATGAAAAATATTGCGGAATTCATCGCACAAATAGAAAACGAAAAATGCACATATAATGCTTGGGTATATGCAAAGGAAGGATGCTATAAACAACTAAGTAGTAGTAATACTACAAATTGCTATTCATACCTTAGAGAAATGACTGAATACCATTTACAAATTGTTGTTGAGTTAAACAATAATAAATCAGACAATTATTTATTATTGTCTGAAATAAATGTTGCGACTCATATTATATTTAACGATCAAAAAGTAACTGCCATTGCTGCATAATAATACGTATGAATAATAAAAAATTAGGCTAGTTTGACCTTCATAAAAAACAGATCGTAATGATCTGTTTTTTTTGCCAGAACCATTTGAGTATATTTTATCATTTGAATCATTAAACTAACAGTTACATATGCTTCTTGTTGGTTATAATAGACATTCTTTAATTATAAAACAAACATAAATTTATAAAATGGTGATGTACGTCAAAACCTTAGCGTGTCTTTGATAAATTATATAGCAATATCTCTTTCCCAACCTCACAAGCAGAGTAGCCTTGCTGCCATCCGTCGCTAAAACGGCTTGATGTACTGTTTAAGGTTACATCTTGCGTATAGCTATATCCCACCACTTGAGCTTTTGCTAACGCTGAGTCACATCCTTGGTTGTAGCCATAATGATAAAGACTATCATATTCAGTAGTATTCACATATTGATCGGGTAAAAAACGCATATCACCATTATTGGTGTGAGTACAACCAACCAGTAATAGCACAGTACTACATACTGAAATTATATTTTTTTGCATGCTATCTCCTTCCACCATGCTTTATTTAACTTATTTCAGTCTAGCAATAAATTGCATTTTTCACTGAAAATAAACGCGTCTCTTTGAGCCAATTCAAAAAAAAACCGCTAACATCACTGTTAGCGGCTTATTACTTATCATTAACAATATCACATTAACGATTAAGGATCTTGTGACTCAGGTTTTGGTAGGTAGTGTTCTGGTTTTAAACCTAAGAATTCAGGAAGTAATGTACCTACTGATATTGATGACCATGTACCGGTTAAGACACCAATAAACATCGCAATAGAGAAGCCCTGTAGCGATGCCCCACCTAATAACCATAATGAACCGATAGTCATCAACGTTGTACCGGATGTCACCATCGTACGCGAGAACGTTGCAATAATCGCTTCATTGTTAGTTGCTTCAATATCTTGTTTTGGTTTCGCAATGAGAAGTTCACGAATACGGTCAGCAATAACAATCGAGTCATTCAATGAGTAACCCAAGATAGCTAAGATCGCTGCCAGTACTGTTAAGTTAAACTCCATTTGTGTCATAGCAAAGAAACCAACAGCTAAAATAACATCATGCATTAGGGCAAGTAGTGCACCTGCAGCAAGACGCCATTCAAAACGGTAGCTTAAGTAACCTAGAATACAAAGCATAGTAACAAGTAATGCTAGACCACCTTGAGATGCCATTTCAGCACCTACTTGAGGGCCAACAATACTGGTATTTAATACTTGTACTTTTGCATGAAGCGGATCAAGTACTTGCGTAATATCTGGGTATGTTACACCTTTCGCTGGTACAGCATAGCGTAGGATCCAACGTCCAGGTTCATCTGCAGCAATTACCACGACATCTTGCTTAAAGCCAGCATCCATCAATGGTTCAATTTCACTGCTGGTGATTTGACTGTTCATCTGTACTTCACTAACAACACCGCCAGTAAAATCAAGACCCCAGTTTAAGCCACGAATACAAATAAAGCTGATCGAGATAACCATTAACGCAATTGACACAATACCGGTCATATAACGCAATTTAGTTAAGTTTGTAATAATCCAATTTTTCATTGCGTTAAACCCTTACATCTCGACGAGAATCACGACCCCAAACCAAGTTAATAATGGCGCGGGAAGTAAATATACCAGTAAACATACTGGTTAGAAGACCTAGACCTAACGTCAATGCAAAGCCTTGAATTGGACCATTACCGATAGAGTAAAGTACCACTGCGGTGATCATTGTTGTAAAGTTGGCATCGAAAATAGTACCAAATGCACTACTGAAACCACGATCAATCGCTTGAGCAAAACTGCGCCCTTCTCGAACCATATCGCGAATACGTTCAAAAATAAGCACGTTGGTATCAACGGCCATACCCACGGTTAATACCAAACCAGCAATACCCGGTAGGGTTAATACTGCCCCTGGAATCAAGGCAATTAAACCGAAAAGCATGATCATGTTAGTGATCAACGCAATGTTTGCAACCCAACCTAGGCGACGGTACCACAATGCCATAAATACTAATGTCACACCTAAACCTAATGCTAACGCTGCAAAACCATTTTTAATGTTTTC
This sequence comes from Photobacterium toruni, assembly GCF_024529955.1. Taxonomy (NCBI): domain Bacteria; kingdom Pseudomonadati; phylum Pseudomonadota; class Gammaproteobacteria; order Vibrionales; family Vibrionaceae; genus Photobacterium; species Photobacterium toruni. Next base: position 1,007,326 of record NZ_AP024855.1, on the reverse strand, counting down.
AGCACCCAATGTTGGACCAATTGTACGCTCTTCAACGATAGTTACAGGCGCAGTTAATGAACCTGCACGTAGTAGTAACGCTAATTGTTGCGCATCAGCAAGAGAACCTGCACCGGTAATACGGAAACGGCTACCTAACTGAGTTTGAATAGTTGCAACACTGATGATCTTATTCGTTTGCTGTGTTTGCCCTTTCGCATTACGAGTATATTCGCTGTAAGACGTTGCCATTGGCTGACCCACGTTATTACGTGAGAAATCTGACATCATGCTACCACCCGCACTGTCTAAGGTAATATTAACCTCAGGCGTACCCATTTCACCCATGCTCGCACGAGCATCGATAATATGATCACCCGTTAATACAGGCTTACGGCTCACACGTACTGGACGACCTTCTTTATCGTCAATGATCATGGTGCTACCTGTGCCTTCTTGCTTAACTGCATAGAAAGCAAGACTTGCCGTTGCACCAATAACGTTTTTCGCTGCAGCTGGATCTTGTACACCAGGAAGCTCAATACGAATACGGTTTTCACCTTGGCGCTGTACAGAAGCTTCTGTAATACCAAGTTGCTCAATACGACCACGCATGGTTTGCAAGTTCTGCTGTACTGTTAGGTTACGCAGATTCGTTTGCTCATCTTCACGCATAGACAAGACTAAGTTATCGCCTTCGCCATTCTTCGCTTGCCATTGTGGGTACTGAGTACGAAGGTATGTACGAATTTTATCATTCGCTTCTTCACTTGGCAGACGCACAATAACTTGGTTGTTATTGGTCATTTCTGAACGTGCCGCGCGAATATCTTGCTTACGGAAATCGCTACGAAGATCATCAGTCAGCTGCTGTGCATGCTGCTTATAAACTTCTTTCATATCGACATCAAGTAAGAACTGCACACCACCACGTAAATCAAGACCGAGCTTAATCGGCTCAAAACCTAGGCCTAACAGCCATTTCGGTGCAGCCGGTTCTAGTGCTAATGTTAAACGACCTTCATTGTGAACAATACTGTTTAATGCTTCTTTAGTATTCGTTTGTTCTTTAGTTGAATTAACGACCACAATAGTACGAGTTGGCTGCTGTTCAATAGTTTTGGCTTCAATGCCATTTTCTTTTAGAACACGTTGAATCTCAAAAGGTGTTGGCATTGCGCCGCCTTTCGCACTGATTTGTACTGCTGCATTTTCGCCATACCAGGTTGGAATAGCACTGAGCAACATAATCGAGACTGTCACAATTAACACAACATACTTCCATGCTGAGTAATGATTCAGAATCTGTTTATTATTCTTTTTTCTCATTATTTTAAGCCATATATCTAGCAACAAGCTCATCTTGTTGCGACCGATAACACATCAATAATTATTGTTAATTTTATCTTTCAAATAGAAACATTACCGCTTGTTATCATATTCACAGCCGATAACCGTTGGTATTAATAATAGCTATTGATAAATTGAATACATAAATTAATAAAACATTTATGTGTCGAGGAAAGCAACATCACTAAGTAAAGCACACCATGCCATAAATGACATAAGCACCAGTAATGTCTTATGCGGTAACGAACGAATGCCCGTAATGTGAATAGAGTAAATTAGATTCTTTCCAGCCAGAGACTCGAGATGCTGAAGATTTTATTGTTAAAATCCAATCAGTTTGAGGGCTGAGGGGTTCTGCATATCCAATAGCAAGCATTGGTATAGGAAGTAAGGGAAGTTCAAATGCCAGTTCAAAGGTTGGCGCTATTTCATCAGCACTATGATAAAAGCTATTCAAAGATCGTGTAGAGATATTAATCATATTACTTAAATTAATAACTTCAGCACGATGATGCTTTCCACTATGGAGCGGTAGTTTAATATTCGTTGGCGATGGAAAATTCCATACTAACCTTGTGCCGTAAAAAGAAACAGGTAAACCATTGTTACTTACATAGCGATCTGTAGGATGTTTTTGTCTCGGCGCTTGCTCAGTCTTATGTTGATGCGTAAAAGGCTGAACAGTGTGATTGGCTATATCCGTCGTCACCGTAGTAGTGTTCATTATATTAATATTCAATACTGGTGCTTCAATAACATCAGTATAAACCGGACTGGTTGACGTGAAATGCATAATATTTGGCTGTGGCGATGCGGAAGCAAATGAGCTTGCTCCTAAACATAACACCAATAGCATTATACGTAGCACAACTGACAACATGAGGTTTGACTAAACCAATCCGTAAAATAAAAGTAAGGGTTATGATAATTGGCAACACAAATTGTTACAAGCGATTAATTTCGAATAATTAATCCTGTTGATAATCTTCACTTATTTGCATAAAACACATACAACTCATTCCCATTTACGCAATAATGCAGTCTGTTATAATATTACAAATTGCTCACAATTAAAATCAAGGAAGTATTAACGATGACAGCAAACGTTGCTTTTTTAGGCCTTGGGACAATGGGTTACCCTATGGCTGGTCACCTCGCTAAAGCGGGATACCATGTTACCGTTTATAACCGAACTCAAACAAAAGCAGAGGCTTGGGCTCAAGAATATGATGGTACTATTGCCCTTACGCCTTGTGATGCAGCAAAAGAAGCCGACATTATTTTCACCTGTGTGGGTAACGATGATGACGTACGCGAAATTTATAAAGGCCCACAAGGTATTTTAGTCACCGCTAAGCCAGGGGCTATTTTAGTCGACCATACCACTGCCTCGGCTGATATTGCGCGTGAAATTGCAAATGCTGCTCATGTTATTGGTTGTGATTTTTTAGATGCACCCGTCTCAGGTGGTGAAGCGGGAGCTATCAATGGCTGCTTAACCGTTATGGTGGGTGGTAATGAAGCGGTATTTAATAAAGCCAAACATGCTATTTCACAATATGCAAAAGCAACAACACTCATGGGTGAAACAGGTTATGGTCAAATAACAAAAATGGCCAATCAATTATGTATTGCGGGTGTTTTGCAAGGATTATCAGAAGCCGTCACCCTCGCCAAAGCCGTTGGACTGGATATCCATACCATGACTGAAGTATTAAAGCATGGCGCAGCTGGATCATGGCAATTAGAAAATCGCGCGCAAACCATGGCGGTAGATTCCTTTGATTTTGGCTTTGCCATTGACTGGATGCGTAAAGATCTTGCGATTTGCTTTGATGCTGCCGAGAAACTTAATGTTGAGCTTCCATTAGCCAAACAAGTTGATGCTGAATATGAAAAATTACAACATCGTGGATTTAATCGCGCAGATACATCAATCTTAATCAAACAATTTGATAAATAGTAACTTAAAATACTAAACACTAGAAATAACAAAGCCGTAGCAACAATCTTTGCTACGGCTTAATCATTTTTTATATCTAGATTGTTTATCTAGAAAGCATATTAATTAAAGTGTGACAAAAATACCCGCTAAGGTTGCACTCATTAAGTTCGCTAATGTTGCCGCCATCACTGCTTTAAAGCCTAATTTTGCTACATCACTACGACGCTCAGGTGCCATTACGCCAATTGAACCAATCTGAATCGCAATAGAGCCGATATTAGCAAAACCACATAACGCAAAAGTAATAATAACTTGAGTATGCTCTGATAATGTCTCTTTAATTGAAGCAAAATCCATGAAGGCCACAAATTCATTTAGAATCAGTTTTTCACCAATAAACGTACCCGCTGCCATCATTTCGTGGGTTGGTACGCCAATAACAAATGCTAATGGTGAAAAGATATAGCCAAGAATAAGTTGCATGCTCAGTGGTGTCGTTGCAAACCATTGTGATACGGTATCCATGCCAATCGCAGAGGTTAAACTTGCTAGGCCATAACCTACTTGCTCTAGGCCAGCATTCGCCATTGCAATCACACTGACAAATGCAATTAACATCGTACCAATCGCAACTGATACTTTCATACCGTTCATTGCACCAGCCGCCAATGCATCAATCGCATTACTGTGCTCACTGGTTGCCATTTCAATTTCAACTTGTTCTTCTGGTACTTGTTGTTCTGGCACTAAAATCTTAGCCATTAACAAACCACCTGGCGCAGCCATAAAACTAGCAGCAATTAGAAATTTAAGATCAACACCTAAACCTGCATAACCACCTAATACTGAACCCGCAACAGATGCCATACCACATGTCATTACAACAAAAAGCTCAGAACGGGTCATTTTAGCTAAGAATGGACGCACCAATAATGGAGACTCACCCTGTGACAAAAATATATTACCCGTTGCAACTAATGATTCCGCGCGGCTAGTACCCAATAATTTCTGAATACCACCACCTAATACTTTAATTATCCATTGCATAATACCGAAGTAGTATAGCAATGAAATTAAAGCACTAATAAAGATCACCAATGGTAAGACACGGATCGCAAACACAAAACCGCTTTTCTCAATGTTAGATAAATCACCAAAAACAAACTGTATACCAACATCAGCAAAGCTTAATAAACCCGCAATACCGTGGCTCATTGCGCCAAGCATTTTTTGTCCAAGAGGCACATACAGTACCAATGCTGCAAAACCAGCTTGTAGCACTAAAGCACCCAGCACTGTGCGCCAGTTAATAGCTTTACGGTTATCTGAAAGTAAAATTGCGAATAAAACCAGTACGACAATACCGGCCAAACTAATTAACAACTGCATTATTTCGTCCTATTGTGTTGCGAATAATGTAGGTATTGATTGTGTTGTGGCATCGGAAAAACATTTGCTGAAGGGTCAACAAAAGATGGATATTACGCCAATATGCGTAAATAACTAAAGGGGTGTTCGTCCAATGGTACAACATACAAGTCACCTAAATTAACAAGCTATAGTTAACGCCGGTCCAACTCCGTGGGTCGTTCACATATCCTAGTGACAGCTTGTAATAAGGTGGCTGAACGTAATTGTTCTGGCCGAGGCGAGAGTATATAGAGATCTTGGTCACATTAAAAATTTAGTATAGTGTTTTTTTACATTTATACATAATTAGCATAAATAATAACCTGAATACGCCATTTTCAGACTATTATATTGAAAAAAATGCACAAAAAAGCCCAGTTATGTGTAGATAACTAGGCTTTAACAATTCAATATACCACCAGCAAATATAACCACTAAACAAAACAGATGACTAACTGTTATTTTGTTAATGCGTTATTTAGCCACTCATCAAATGCAGTTTTAGGCATTGCACCATTTAGCATGTCTACCATTTTACCGCCTTTAAAGACCATAATGGTTGGAATGCTACGAATACGGTATTGGCTGGCTAATGCCTGTTGCGCTTCAGTATCGATCTTAACAAAACGCGCAGTGCCATTACGTTCATTGGCAACATCTGCAAAAACGGGAGCAAAACCGACACATGGGTTACACCAAGGAGCCCAAAAATCAACAACGACAGGTTTATCACCATTGATTAAATTTGCAAAGTTATCTGGAGTGCCTTCTATCGGCATACCATCAAGCAATTTTTCTTTACAAGTTCCACATGTCGCTTCATCGTTAATACGATCAAGAGGTAAACGGTTCAACGCTTTACAATGTGGGCAGCGAGTTGTCATGGTTGTCATAATGAATATCCGAATCTAATTCTAAACTATTGCTATTTAATCTATCCCCATCATTATCAAAACAAAAGCTGTTTTTACTGATTAAGCTGATAGGAAAAACCTATGGATCTAGATTGGTGTTATATGATCAGTGGTTACCAATAAACTAAAGCAAAAAACTAAACGGATTAAAAATTGATCTTCTTTAATCCGTTTAATACCGTTAAACGATCTTATTCACTCAATGGCTGTTCTGCTACCGTCTTCTCGGCCTTAGAACAAGTCCAGCCTAACGTACCTAACTTAGCCGCAAAGGTTTGAGCTTTCGTTTCACAGTAACCAATCTCATGGCTTGCACTCCATAACACTTGGCTACCACTTGCTTTAGTATATTTAACATCACAAGGTACTTTGTGACCCGGTTGGCTATAAACTACCTCAACAGTACGCTCTGCGGTGCCATCTTTGCACACATACCTCTCTTGTGCTGATGCTTGAAAAGATAAAATAGACAACATCAACAATAACATTACTTTCATAATAACCTCAGGGTAAGAGCTTTCGCATTAAGTTTAGTCGGCTTTAGAACCAATACCTTTATCTATTGCATTCTAAACACTAACATTTGTATGATGTATACTCCATTAACATAAACAATAGAATTCTCTAATGACAAACTCTACCTCTGTTCCCGTTAAACGTATTCGTCGTATGCGTCGCACCGCTAATATGCGCGATCTTGTACGTGAACATGAATTTAAATTGGCTGATCTTATTCACCCTCTCTTCATTGAAGAACATTTAACAGAAGCAGTAGCCATTAGCACAATGCCCGGTATTTCGCGTATTCCAGAAACCATGCTAGCTGATGAAATAAATACCCTTTATAAGCTTGGTATTCGCTATGTAATGCCATTTGGTATCTCGCACACGAAAGATGAGATCGGCAGTGATACATGGAATGATAACGGCTTACTCGCACGTATGGTAAAAACCATTAAAGCCGCCTGCCCTGACATGATGGTGATCCCTGATATTTGTTTTTGTGAATACACTACTCACGGTCATTGTGGCGTTTACCATGATGAGCATGTATTAAATGACGAAACGCTAGAATTATTAGTTAAGCAAAGTGTCACAGCAGCAAAAGCAGGTGCCGATATGTTAGCCCCATCAGCAATGATGGACGGCCAAGTAAAAGCCATTCGTGAAGGATTAGATGCCGCTGGGTTTGAACATGTTGCAATTTTGGCGCATGCAGTAAAGTTTGCGTCTGCTTTTTATGGTCCTTTCCGTACCGCAGTTGATTGTGAATTAAGCGGTGATCGCAAAGCCTACCAAATGGATTGTGCTAATGGTCGTCAAGCCTTAGTCGAAGCTTTGCTTGATGAAGAAGAAGGTGCTGATATTCTAATGGTGAAACCCGGCACACCTTACCTTGATGTGGTTGCCAATCTTCGTCATAAAACCAATTTACCATTGGCAGTCTATCAAGTCGGTGGCGAATATGCAGGAATCAAGTTTGCCGCATTAGCAGGCGCATTAGATGAAAAGCGTGTGGTCTATGAAACATTAACTGGCTTTAAACGTGCCGGTGCTGATCTTATTGTCAGCTACTACACCAAACAAGTCGCTGAATGGTTGGCACAAGATAAAGCCTAATCGGTTCAATGAACTTGTCTTTAAGCATCATTGTTTCAATAGCAATGATGCTTTGAGGGTGTCCTATACTTTTAGAAGGCATGGACTTTTGATATATATTCTGTAGTAACCAATGATACTACTTATAACAAACAAAACATCGATTAATACCGCAACCGGTGAGCCAACGATCACATCATGCACACCCCACACTACTGTTCCTATAACCATCAGCCACCGCATTAGCTTATCATTGCTACTAAACGATGCTTTTGTATGCAATAACGATGCTGTACAGCTCAGAATACTTGTTAAACCACTGAAAGTTATAACAGTACCTAATAAAGTAACCAAATAGAACAGCCACTTTATTTTAGGGTTTGAGATAAAAATACCAGCTAAGTATCGGCACGATCCTATTATCAGCAAACACGCAGCCGTCCACTCATCAAGCAGCATGAAATGAGCTGCAATCAATAATGCAGATATACATAAAGCAGACAAAAGCACAGTACGATTTTTAAATTGAAACGATGCGATATCAAATAGCGCAGCTAAACCAACCAATATTTGGGAGGCGACAAAAAGGGACATAACCCCTCCAATAATAACCAAGTAATATAGAAAACGTCCTAGCCGCTCAAGGCTATGAAACGCTGAACAATATGATTCAGGTTATAAATTGCAGGGGAGGTATATCGCGACTGCGTGAGTCTGAAGAAGTTGAGAATGACAGGTAGAGGGAACTTGAACGTTAAATAGACTCATGTTGTATTCCTCCTGTCAGGGTCGCTAATAATAAGCGCGATCCTACAGGAAAATATCGAAGAAAAAAAGTGATGCCACCTTTCGTTACCATTCACCATAGCCCAAAAGAAAAAAAACTAACAAAACTAACAAAACTAAAGGACAGCCAAATATTTAAGCTCTTAAATTTAGCCCCTAATAAAATAACCATTCATCTAAAATAGACTCATTAACTATAAAAATTACCACTTAGTCTTTAATTTATTGGTAAATAAGTGCTAATACTATATTTCGCGATCGCCAATGCCCGCAATCCTAACGGTTATTACGCTATTTTCATCTAGTTATGAAGCTATGTCTATTTAGGGTGTAACTGGTGACTCGCTGATTTTCCTTTGCACCAATGCCCACCTGCATGTTGTTTGAAAGCACACATTCGAGACCATTTTCCACTTACATTGGCATAACGCTCCATAAACTGTTCACTGTGCTCAAGCCAAGCATCTGACGTTATCCCCAATTGTTGTAAAATCTTGGGCTGGTTAGATGTAATAAAGCCCTTTTTATCATTACGAATACATCGGCCTGTCCAGTCAATAAGCTCAAGATAATCGGCAAAAGCAACGTCTATTCCTGCTTTTTTAGCTTGGTGCTCAGCGCCTACAAAAGGTAATAATTGAAAATGGTTAGCGCGGGGTGATACTTTACTTGATCGAGAGATTTTAGGTTGATGATATTCGCGAATGCGCTGCTGAATCGAGGTGAAATCTGATTGCTCTAATGATGGCGCCACGCCCGCTCTAATAGGATTTAAATCAACGTACATCATGCACGATAGTAATGCTTGTTGATCCAAAAGAGCTTGCGACTTAAACCGTCCTTCCCAAAATGCGCCTTTACATTGATCTTCTTTATTAGCTTTTCGCGCGATCTCTTCATTTAAACAGCGCATAAACCAGCTAATACTGCCTAAGCGTTGTTGCCATTCAGTGACTAAGGCTGACAGTGCTTGTTGTTTATCCGGGCTAATTTGACCCTCTTTTAAAAAATCGACCGCTATAGGATGCCCATTAAACAACTGCAACCAACGTGATATCACTTCTTCTGGGGTTAGCTTTTGTTGTTGTTCAGTATCTATTTTTAGTACTAAATGGTAATGGTTATTCATCACCGCATAAGCACAGACATCGATACAAAATACCATCGACAATTGTTTGATTTTATTGACTATCCAACCACGGCGATGGTGATAATTTTTACCGTTATACGGATCGTTCCCACATAAATATGCCCGCCGAACACAGCGGTTAATCACATGATAAAAAGGCGTTATTTGAGGCTCTATCAATTTCCGTCTTGAGGTTGTCATTCGTTTCACCATAAGCAACTTGAAGCTTAAGTGTAGTCACTCATGGTTGATGCGCAATATTATGGCTGTCCTTTATTTTTTGCAGAATATAGGACAGCCATATCTTTACTTTAAAAATCAAATGCGCTGTGAGTCGATTTCCTATCACCATAGCGGCATTCACTGTAAGGAATAACAGAGGGTTAAGCTCAGCATTCATCATCAGGGATGACGATAATCAGCCCTGGCAATAATGTTAATTATTATCTGTTTTCTAAAGGGAAGTTCTGGGTGTCCTATTTTGATTTATACCTTGCGATGACAATGCTGAGATATACAATACGGAATGCAAACACGAAACAAAAACATTACCACACATTTCCGTAATATGATTATTAAGTTCACTATCTTTATAAGAATGATGTGCAAAATAATTTCTTGATGTAACGAACTTCAATAATTGTTTGAAAAAATACTTCTGATCTTTCGACCAATTCTTACCAACATTGCAAGCATCAACCTTTGAGAAGATATCTTCGGGTCTCTCTCTTAGCTCAGTTAAGCCCCAATTTTCTTTATCAGCAATAGCCTTGAATACAGAAGTGCTTTTACTATCACTAATAAGTCCTGGCAACTCTAGAAACAGCTTTTTTAAGAGATCTGGTTCTTGCGTTCCAGAGAGTGAACTAAATACCTCTCGTATAATGATCTCAGTTCTAATTGAAAGAATAAGGAGGTTATCAATAACTCTAGGTTGAACTAACCGGATATCACCCTTTTTATTTATTAGTTCATGGAGATCATAAAAACCTCTAATCCAAGGGTTGAAACTATCTAATGATTTTAAATAATCATATATTGTTGATAGATCATAACAAGACAACCAATCTTTTATATTTCCCGAATAATACGGAACATATTGTTTAAAAGACTCGAAAAATTTTACTTCCTCGAAATCTAGAACATCTTTCAACTGTGACCAACTCTGCATTTGACGATCTTTATAAATCCAAGTGTCTATTACCTCGCTTTCTTTCATCCCTGCGTAACAAAGCCACTCAAACAGAAAATATATATCTCTTTTTAAGAGATTTAGTGCAGATTCATAAGTTGCCAAACCTGATATTTTAGACTTATTTTTCCAATCATGATGAATCTCTAGAAGCGTTGTCATATCAGATTTCAAATCCAATATAGACGAATTACAGTGCGTTAACAGAAAGTCGGATATGTCGCTATAAGTAAATCTTATAGTGTTATTAGACATTTCAACCCTTGTAATAAATGACCTAAAAAGAGCCAATCTATTAAAGCTAGAGCTGTATTTATCAACCCATAACTTATTAACCTGATTATAGTTCTTCTTAAAAATATCAATACCATCAGTTTTACTGAGGTAGCGATCTATAAATTTACAATTCTGAACTGTCTCAAATATAATATAAGCACGCCAATAAGCCATATATGACTCATATGGCCTAAATTTATGGCCATTAGAATGTTCATAAGCAGCCAAATTAACTGGATGATTAGTCTTATATTTTTCTCTGAACAATTCATTAAGACTAGAATCATATGGATGTATGAAATCCAGTAGATCTGAATCATCGTGCGAAATGATATATACATCATGGTATGTAGCATTTTTCACAAAATCACTTGAACTTTCTTTTACTTGTTCACCTAGACAAGGGTAACGTTCCCAGTTAAGAAAATATTCTTTTGGTAGTTCAACGAAGAGCTCATCAGTATTGTCACCATCTAGAATTAGGTCTATTAGCTTAATATCGTAAGGTAGTTTCTTTATTCCAAATTTTTTTTCAATATAAGAAGCAAACCTCCCACCGCACAAGCGCATTGGTGATCCATTATGAAGTGATATATTTAAATAGCTCAAATAATAATCATCTTCACTATACGTAATGTTACGATGCATAATAAAACTCCATGTGAATAAAGGTATAACAACTTATTATATTAACAACTTGCCCGAATTTGTTCTTTGAACATACGCCCGTATTTATCTCTTAACAATATAAAAAACTTTATAAATCAGATGCGTTTTTACTTATGGATCCCGATAGTAATCACAAAATCGGGCACTTGCCATTTAGTTTCCGGTTTTTCTACTAACAACTGGTGCTGTACATAAATACAGTACAAAAGAGCTGCATCAAACGAATACAGGACAGCCATATATTTACTTTAAAAATTCAACGCGCTGATAGTAGATTCCCTATCGCCCTCGCGGGCATTCACTGTAGGGAATGACGGTAGTTGTTTGGGGGCATAAGCAACATCTGTAAACGTCATTGGCTTGAATGTGGGTTTCTCTGGAATAGATGATACAGGTTCTGCTGTTGGGGTGTTATCTGAACAAGAAAAAGGGACACCGAGTGGTATCCCTATTGGTGTACTGAGAGTACAGGCAAGATTCTTTAGCGTGTAGCGAGCATTATCAAAACAGTCTAATGCTCCATTTGTACTAACCAACTTGTTTTTAAGTTGCTCAGCGTTCGCTTTGGCGGTGATGGCACTTTTTGTTCTTAGGGATACGGTAACACTTGCTCGTGGTTTACCTGTATTGCCTACACATGTCATCCGCTGATGATAAATGTTACCTCTTTTAATAACCGTGAAGTAAATCCTGTCTGGTTTTTGGTTTAGTGACTCTCTTAGTGACCTATTTAGTGACGAATTCATGATTGTTAGCCTTTATGAGGCTTACGCTAACCCACTCAATACTTAATGTAATAAACCCAACTCTCGCGCTTCGGCGAGGGTTAACCCACTGGCTTGAATATCGCGTAGCATCTCAATGCGTCGTCTTGCAGCACCTTGCTGCTTCTTGCTATCTGCGATGTTGGTCGCCGAATCGTCTTTGTGTTCCCACTTAGATGAAACGGAAGAAATTTCTGAATAATCGATAGAGTTAATAGACACAATACCCTCCTAAAGAAACCTGTGTCGACATGCAGTACTTAGTATCAAAGGTTTTTAATTGAAAAAAGCACATAACAACAACTTTGTGAACAAGGCCATATTCGTAATAAAATAACCAAAAAATACTAGTAATAGATCTATTTATTGCGTAGTTTTGATCATTCACGTCTCACAAATAACAATGCTCAACCGCAAATATTTATTTCTCTATGTTGCCTTTTTGCCTCATGTATTTATTCGCTTTTATTTCTCAAAAACTGAACTAATTTCATAACGTCACGTTAAGACCATTAGAAGTAAAAATCATTAACGACATACACAGTTAATACACTTCGTTGTTTCACTATTAACAACAGATTAGGTATCATTTTACAGTCTAAAATGTGAAACTTTACATTACGAAAATTTACCTATAGCTCGCTATCTAAAAAGCGTACCGTATCAAGATAGCTTTAATTAAGGTCTACTATTATGAATGCAATGTTATCTGAACGTGCCCAATCAGGCGCTTTATCAAATCCAAACACGTTTGCTGAATATCTCACTTTTGTTTTTAAAGCAGATATTGATGCCAAAGCCGTTAGTGATGCTTTCGCTAAAATTCAGATCATTGAAAAATCTATTGGGCAAAAAGATTCAACCGCAGACCTTAGCTTTACAGTGGCGGTTTCTCACCATGGTTGGTCTACAGCTTTCCCAACAACGCCTGCACCTGCTTTACTGCAAGACTTTAAAGCGATGGCTGATGGCGAACGTCAATTCCCAAGCACTCCGGGTGATGTGTTTATCATGATTAAATCCGAGCGTATGGATTTAAACTACCAAGCAGCTAAATATTTGGCGCTAGCATTTGCTGACGTTGCAACATTAATCGAAGATATTCAAGGCTTTAAATACCTTGATAGTCGTGACATGATTGATTTTGTTGATGGCACAGAAAACCCTAAAAATGAATCTCGCATGAAAGCGGTATTAGTGGTTGATGATCTTGATATTCACCAAGGTGGTAGCTACTTAACGGTTCAACGTTACATTGATCGTCAAGGTCTATGGGATAAGCAATCAACAGAATACCAAGAGCAAGTTGTTGGTCGTACCAAGCTCGATGATATTGAACTTGATGATGATGTGAAGCCTGTTTGGGCGCACAATAATAAAAGTAAAGTGATCGTTGACGATAAAGAAATTAAAATGCTGCGTCAAAACCGTCCTTACGGTAATGCAATGGAGCATGGCACGATGTTCATCGGGTTAACTGCATCACCTATTACAATGAGTACATCATTACAACAAATGATCAATGCAGATAGTAATGGTCACTACGACCGTTTACTTGATTTTGTTGAAGCGAAAACAGGGACTAATTACTTTATCGTTTCACAAACATTACTCGATACTTTTGCGGATTAATATTCATAAATAATTGGTTATCTTTATCAGCCCATTAACGTTTATCGCTAATGGGCTGATTACATTGCGCCGTGAATAAATACGTAATTAGTCAATATAAATAGACGTATGTAAATATTTGTTATCACTAACTCATTGAATCTATTAATACGTATTTTAATTTACAGAATAATGGCTTGCTTCCTAACAATTTCTGTTGTCCCCTATAGACTTACTTATTATTAGCGTTTTTTTTATCATATCGATGAAAAAACATTTTCTCTGGGGGCAAGAATGTATAACACCCTTTTTACTCGCCTATCACTCGCTGCAGTTATTGCTGTTGTTGCGGGTTGTAGCTCAACACCACCACCACCGCCAAAACCTGCACCTGACTACAGTTTTAAAACCGTCACGAAAAAATTCATCGCTGCCGATAGCACTCGTAGTAATGGCGTTGTTGTTGATAAAGGGATGTTTTATCCTAAAGAGACTTTTTCTTATAGTTACCGTTATTGCTCAAATAGCAACCAACAAGCACAACTAGATATGGAACAGTTCAACCAATTAGCGGCTCAAACATGTTCGATCAACAAAGGTTCAATGGTTAATTTAGAGACGGGCACGTGGTGTGTTCAACATCCTAATACTGTTCAAGAAAAACCCCTCTTTGCAGCACGCATTTCTACTATTGATCTATGGGCTGATATTTGTTCTGGCGGTCCTTTCGTCACCATGCGCATTATTGAAAACCGTGATATTCCGCAATCAGCATGGATCGATGGAGCTGCATTATTAGGTTATCAACCCTATTCCGTACATCGTACATTAATGACGACCAAGGCTATTAATCACCTTGATGATGCGACGCCACCACCGACAGAAGAAGCATGGACGGAGGAGACTGCCTTTATTGCGACTCATGTAGGTGAAACTGTGTGTATGTATAAAAAGTCGAAGAACGATGCCTACGGGGTAACTTACAAAGGTACGATTGAAAGTGTAAAAGATGGCCGCGTTCGAGTGCTTGCAACGCGCAAGATCAAGGGGGATGTTCGTATTGCACCAATTTCAACGCCACTACCATGGCATAAAAAAGCCATTATAGAAGCTGATGCTAAATCTTGGTTTATCTGCCAATAACAACGCTAATTTGTATACCTATAAAGGCATATAACTTACGTAAAACAGCGCGACGATATTGCATTCAATACCGCCGCGCTGTTTATTCTAATATGTAGATGTTTGTTGATTTTTAATCGATTTACACTATAAATTGATTAAAGAAAGCCAGTGTTTCACACAATGCCTGATTTCGAATAACATCTTTTTCCATCAAAATTTCATGCCGCGCATTACGGATAATTTTCATATGACAATTTTCGTTCTGCCCACAAAATCGAAGATGGCTATTATTATCAACAATAGTGTCACTACCCGCTTGTAAAAGAAGTACTGGAATGGTTATTTTTTCAACATCACGAATGCAATGATTGGCCGCTTCAATTGCTTGCCATAACCAGCGCGGACTTGGGCCACCGATACGCAGCTCTGGATGGAGTTGATATAAATTTTTAGCCCAAACATAACGTAATTTACTTTGACAGACCGTGTTATTTTCAAAAGGCTCTTCATGATAACACCTTTGCCCAAGCACATATGATGGCTCATGTTGATAGTGCTCCATAAGCTTAGCAATGGATGACGCAATTAATTTTAGCGGCACTGGCATATGAATACCAAACATAGGGGCATTTAAGACGACGGCATCAAATTGACTATTATATTTTTCTAAGTAAAGAGTGCTGATTGCCCCACCCATTGAATGAGCCAATAAAAAACGATGCTGATATACTCTTTCTTTATCAACAATGTTAGTAATAAATGTGTGTAAGTCATCAACATAATCATCAAAACTATGCACATGACCAAGTTCGTGATCCGTTGTTAATCGACCAGAAGCACCTTGGCCTCGATGATCATACGCATAAACATCATAACCCTGTCGCGAGAATTCAAAGAAAATTTCTTGATACTTCCAAAAACTTTCATTACGCCCATTCACAATCACAATACAGCGCGTATTTATCGGATTAGTTACACTGATCCATTGGATCTGCACACCATCTTTACCACTAAATGCATTTTGTTTTCGCTGCAACCACATACTGTGAACATCATTTTCCATTAACTGTATAAACACCGACTCCTTGGTTGAAAACTCAACATTTTTCTGGCTCATTTATTCGCAACTTCTTAGTAAAAAAACCTCAAATATGTCACCTTGAAATGACACGCTTCAAATTTTAACATTAAGCATATTTCATTAAATCAACAGGTTCTTCTTCATTGTTATCTTTTATTTTAGAAGGTTTTTCTTTAATATTGATATTAATATGACGACCAACAGTATTTAAAAAATATTTACCCGATTGATACCCCAAATGATAATCCATCTCAAGTGATGCTAAATCACTACCGATCATTTTTGAACTCAACGTTTTTTGCGGATAAATTTCAAAAATAGTCACGTCATCGGGCGGATTACTTAAAAACTCTTGAGTTTTACGGTAATTATCTTCGTGCTCTAACAACATTTCAATCATACCTGCCGCTTTAGAATGCCCTAAAGCACGACGAATATTTGTCATCCAACAATGATCAAATGAGGTATCTATTGGTACCGTGCGTACGACAACAATATGACGATAACCGCGTTCATAAGCTTCTTGTACTGGAATAGGCGCACATAAACCACCATCAACCCAAAACTCATTTTGAGAAAATATCGGCTGTTTATTTAAAACGGGCACAGCGCAAGAAGCTTTTAATGCCAAAGACCAATTATCGCTGTTTAAATTAAAATACGTCGCTTGATGGCTTGTCACACCACTTGCTGATGCTAGCACTGTACGTGAGCGCATATTTTCACGTCCTTGCTGCCAATCAAGTTCTAGGTTGGTGCGTGTTTGTTTCATTAACCAGTCAAGATCTAACCCTTCTCGACCAAAGATAAAGCGATAAACATCAAAAAAATGATGATCTGTCGTCGCTTGTGTAATAACTTTATAAGCATGCTTATATTGACCACAAATATACGACGCTAAATTAAGAGATCCCGCTGATGTGCCCACCATCAACGAAAATGGATTAAAATCAGCTTCTAAAAAAGCATCTAATACGCCTGCGGTAAAAATACCGCGTTGACCACCACCTTCGGTAACTAAAGCTATTTTCGATATATCGGTTGCATCAAAAGAAAATCCTTCGATATTTTGTACTGCATAAGAGATGTGTTTACCAGTCATAACATTTTTACTTTTCTTTGGGCATTTGTCATACAAATTAATAAGGAGCGACAAGTATAGTCATTGTTGAGAAAAGTATAAATTACTCAAAATAATAACTGATATTCTAAATATGGATCGCTTGACTCATCATAATTACGTCTATCTATATAATTATTCAGTTACATAAGATAAAAATATTTTATGGACATTTACACGTGCTTTTAATTTTGCCGCTAACAAATACAACCCTCCTAATTTACGGTGCAAAAAAATAGCATCAACAGGCGGTGTATGCCAGTAACCTTGTTTCATGCTTAATTGACTGCCTGCATCACGAATTCGACGTACCATAGTTGATTGGCCAAAATCGTACTCACCTTGATATTTCAATGGCTCACAAGCTTGTACACACAGTGCTAATAACGCTTGTTGTGCTTGCGGTTCAATTGGCTGAGAGAAAAATCCAATCTGTTTTAATGCGGCCAGCATTTGAGATTGATCATCAACAATTGCTCCCGCCATTAATTGCCGATAACCTTCTGCAATCACTTCGGAATATTCCCGAGTGGCGCCAAAATCAAGTAACACTAATTTTTTAGCCTCAATATCGTAACGGTAATTAGCAAAATTAGGATCTGTCTGTACAAGCCTAAATTCAAAGATTTCTCGAAACAATAAGCTAAAAGCTAACTCAATAACATGATTACGCACAGTTTGAGGTTGATCGACTAATTGATCAACATCAACCCCACCAACAAATGTCATTGCAAGAATATGTTCAGTAGTCAAATCCTCTGCAATATTTGGTAGTACATAACGGCTATCCGTCGCTAATAATTGCTGATATTTTTTTACATATTGCGCTTCAAGTAAATAATCAGCCTCTGCATGCAGTTGCTTTTTTGCTTCACTCAATAATTCAGACACATCGACTTGTTTTGGAACTAAACCACTAATATTTAATAACGTAGCGACATTATTAACATCACTATCAATACTTTTATTAATCCCAGGATATTGAATTTTTAGAGCGAGTAGACGTCCGTCTTGTGTTGTGGCCTTATGCACTTGCCCAATAGATGCAGCAGCAATGGGATAAAAGGAAAACTGACTAAATTGCTGTTGCCAATCACTCCCCCATTGTTGTTCCAGCGAATGGTTAAGCTGACTAATCGGCATTGGCTTTGCATTTGCTTGCAAGCGAGACAGCAACTCTGTTAATTGAGGCGGTAATATATCCCCACTATCCATTGAGAGTAATTGTCCAACCTTCATTGCCGCACCGCGTAAATCAGCCAGTTGATCAGCAACACGTTTAATATTTGTTGGCGTTAATATTAAATCGCTCACTTTAGGTCGGTGCCCTGTGGCTAATTGCTTTGCTCCTTCAGCGACCATGCCGGATGCAACCTTCGTGGCTAATGATCCTAATTTAGCTAAGCGAGATAAACGACTACTAGGAACTTTCGCATATTGCTTTTTATCATTCATTTACATGATCCTTTACTATGAACTATCTAAAAAAAAGGCCGATAATGCCAGCTAAAAATAGCTTACATTACCGACCTTTTCTAACAATAGACCTTATTCGTATTCAGGTTCATTACGCGTTTTGAAATTTACGAGTAAACCCAACACAAAGACCACAACGGTTACAATAAAGATCGATTGGAACACATGGTGATACTGAGCAGCAGATGCAATCAAATCAGCAGCATTAGTTGCTTGCGTACCTGTTGATGTTAATTCGGCAATATTAGCGGCTAAGTAGTTAGCAACTGAGCCCCCCATTAGCATATAAATACCCGCGACGGTACCCGTTGCACCTTGAGGGTTCATACGTGTGATTGCAGATAGCGCTACGGGATCAATAAATAGCTCGGCAATACCAATTAAGAATAAACCAATAAACAACCATAGGAATGTTGTATGACCGCTAGCCATCGCTAATTTAGACGATAAAGCAATTAAACTAAAACCAGCAGTAAGCAGGAATAAACCCATATTCAGCTTAGTTAACGTACGTACAGATATTTGACGCGATGCCAACACTTTCCATAACCAAGCGACAGCAATACCACCAACAATAACTGCAACAGGGTTTACTGATTGGAAAAATGCGGTAGGAATATGATAGCCAAAGATATCGGTATCAATATTACGTTCAATAAACAAGCTAATAGAGCTACCACCTTGTTGATCAAATGCCCAAAACACCATACCAAATAGCATAAAGTAAATTATTGCATTTAATTTCTTACGATCTTCTGTATTACTCTTACGGTATAAACGAAACATCTGTAATGCAGAGAAAGCTAAGATAACAGCAAGAATATAACCAGCGAGCAAATCTTGTAATACAAACACTAAGCCAACGGCACAGACGATCACACCCAAAATGATCAGTTGCCAGTGACTAAAACCTGCAGTCTTTTGACGAAGTGCTGGTAAATTTACTTTTTGAACATGCGCAAAGTGTTTACGACCAGTACTAAAGATAATTAAACCGATTAGCATACCGATACCTGCAAGTGCAAAACCTACGTTCCAGCCCCAACGACTCGCAGCGTAACCACAGAATATCGGAGCTAATGCTGAACCAACATTACCGCCAATATAGGAAATAGAAAAACCAGATTCACGTGCTTCTTCATGGTCTTTATATAACTCACCCAATAAACAGCTTGAGTTAGTTTTAAAAAAACCATAACCACAAATAATCAATGCTAATGCCGCATAAAGTATCGTGTTGTCGTGACTAGGAATACTCAATACAGCATGCCCAGCAACCATTAGTGAACCACCAATAATCACTGACCAATAATTACCTAAATAGCGGTCAGCTAAGTAACCACCAAGAATAGGGGTCACATAAACTAATGACGTATAAGCACCATAAAGAGCATAGGCATGGTCATCAGACATTAAAAGTTTTTGCGTTAAAAAGAGAATTAATAACGACCGCATGCCGTAATAACTAAAGAATTCCCACATCTGTATTGCTATGAGGTGAAAAAGCCCTTTAGGCTGAGAGGATAATTGCATATTATTTCCTAATAAAGGGGCCATATAGGCTAACGGTAATAATTGTTATTTGATTTGAAATACCGTTGGTATTTAATACTGAAAATACACTGAACATCTACAAGCTCAAGCTTAATCTTGCTCCATATTTAGTATCTTAATTTTCATATAAATAAAACGAACATTATTGGCTATAAAAAAATGGCAAACGATTATATGCCATTTTGCGATATTATCTACTTATAGTTACATTATTGCAACCAAGATCACATAAAAAATCATATAAAACCAACCATGCGCATAATTATTCACTTTTAGTGCAATAAAAAAAGCCGCCAAATAATCTGTTGAAACATCAACAGTCATTTAACGGCTTTTATTTATTACCAACTAATAACAATAAAAATTATAGCGTTAGATCCAACTCATTATGTATTAATACGATACATTGCGAAGCGAATAACATTTTTGGCCCTAAGCTAATTTTTTCTGCACCTAAACGTTTTAAGCTATTAAAGCTTTTTTTCGGCATTGGCATATGATCGGTCAGTAAAAAACAAGGATTTGCGGCAAGTTCGATATCTCGAACAAAGTCACCCTTTTTATCAAGCATGTATAATTGATAATCTTCTGCAAGTTCACCAACTAACTTCTCAAAGCTGATAGTGCGAACACAAATACCAGGTTCGACATTACGCAATTGTTCTTTATTCATACCAATGGATTTATCTAACGCATGCGCTATTTTATCCAACCAAGCTTGCTCATGAAATCCAGATAAATTAGTGATCTCATTTGAATTGAAACTGATCGTGCGAGAAAAGTCTTGAGTACTTTCAAGAACTAAATGCACCATAATATCTTCACGATGTGATTGCGCTACAAAAATAGCATTCATTAAAACGTGAGCCAAAATCTCAGTGTGAGCATCTTGTCCAACGGATGCTAATAACATCTTACTGTCTGTTGGAGCAGAACGGGCTCGTAATACGAAAGCGCGCATAATCAATATCCTAGCTGTTTAAATTTTTCTCGTTAATCATCATAATAGAAAATTAACGATAGATTGCCGTTATTATCCTAGGTTTTACAGTCGATGTAACCTTAAATGATAAAATCAGCAAAAGAATACTGATTAGTCGCTATTATTAATAGATATTAGGAGGATCTTATGAAATTAATCATATTCTATGACAGCAGTTGTCCACTTTGTATTGCCGAAATGCGCCAACTACAAACACACAATAATCATCAACAACTTTCATTTGAAGATATTCTTGCCGCTGATTTTAATCAACGTTTTCCCTATATAAATATTACTGACGCATCAACAATATTACATGGGTTATATTTTCCTGATCCTCAACAATCACCACAATTATTACTTGGGCTAGATGTTACTTATCTTGCTTGGAAATCAATAGGAAAGAAAAAATGGTTAGCATTATTACGCTGGCCTATCATTCGTTTTTTTGCCGATAAATGTTATCTGTTTTTTGCCCGTAATCGCTACAAAATTTCTTATTTATTTACCGGAAAATCACGCTGCAAAAATTGTAAGATAGATTAGTGTCGCTGTCTGCGACAACGCTCAGAGCAATATTTAACGTCATTCCAGCATCGTTGCCATTTTTTTCGCCATGAAAAAGGACGTCCGCACACGACACAAATTTTTTGTGGTAACGCTGATTTCTTCATAAAAAACCACTATTTTAATTTTTTCAGCATATCGCGCAAGCAGTGAAAAGTTACATTATTGAGTGTAATTGATCTTATCGTTAGTTGAAAATATTCATCATGATGCATCAAATTATAATGCGTAATACAAACACGTAATATTGTTATCTCACGTACTTTGACAGCAAGAAAAACATTGATGGTTTGTCATACTCTCTTTAAATGCGACTTCATTAGCCGTTCACGATTAAGATCCTACTAAGCTCACAAAACACCGTAATCATCATATTAATTCTCTTGTTAATAACAATAAATAATGGAATATTCACCCTCATTATGAGTGCTTAGAAACACCACTCTCAATAATGTCTTCTTCAGGATGAATATAATGAATATTGTTGATCGTTTTATAAATTACACGCGCATTAATACCACCACTAATCGTGAAAATGGTGCTGCTGGTATTATGCCTTCATCGTTAGGACAAATGGAATTAGCGACACTATTAGCTGCTGAACTCACTCAACTCGGTTTACAAAATATTGTCTTACGTGAAAGTGCTATTTTAACGGCAACCTTACCGAGCAATAGTTCAAAAACGATCCCTACAGTGGCTTTTTTTGGTCATTTAGACACCAGCGCAGAACAAAGTAATGATACCCATGCCCACATCGTTAATTACACTGGCGGTGATATTATTCTTAATTCCGCATTAAATATCGTTCTCAAACAAGCTGAATTTCCAGAGCTAAACCAATATCAAAATCAAGATATTATTGTCACTGACGGCACCAGTTTATTGGGCGCAGATGATAAAGCTGCTATTGCTGCCATTATGCACGCATTGACGGTACTTATTGATAATCCTGATATTGAGCATGGCGACGTTAAGATCGCATTTGTTCCAGACGAAGAGCAAGGCTTACGGGGAGCAAAAGCCTTTGATGTTGAGGCTTTTGGTGCAGACTTTGGGTATACCTTAGATTGTTGTGGTATTGGTGAATTTGTTGATGAAAACTGGAATGCGGGTGATGTTGTCGTCACATTTACAGGTCAATCAGCTCACCCGATGTCAGCAAAGGGTAAACTTAAAAACTCACTGTTAATGGCACACAAATTTATTGCGATGCTGCCAGCAGGAGAGGCCCCTGAATATACTGATGGTCGTGAAGGTTATTATTGGGTCAAAGATCTAAGCGGTAACAGTGCTAAAACCGTATTAAAAATGGATGTAAGAGATTTCACACAACAAGGTTATCAGCAACGAATGCAATTTTTGGCCACCTTAGCCGAAAATTGCCAAGCGTTATGGGGCAAGGCTGCGGTTTCTATCACTCTTGCAGATCGTTATCAAAATGTAGCAAATAGCTTACAAGGTGATGCCAGTTTTCCGATTGCAATCGCCAAACAAGCTTATGCTCGTAATGATATTGAAATGAAAACAACCCCGATGCGTGGTGGTTATGATGGTGCGGTGTTATCTCAAAAAGGTTTACCTTGCCCGAATATTTTTACCGGTGCGCATAACTTCCACTCTATCTATGAATATTTACCTGTGCCGTCATTACAAGCAGCAAGCAATGTTGTGGTTGATGTGATCCGTATAACTGCTGAGCAGTATGGAAGGTGAAGACGAGGTTTCGAGGTTTCGAGGTTAATAACGTACCTTCTAATTATAAGTACACTGCTTATATTGATTGATTGTTTGTACTTACGTTATATATAAATAGACAAATAAAAAAATGGGCGAGTTACTGAGTAACTCGCCCATTATAATTTTTAATTACGCTACGATTAACGTAGGATCATTTGCTCGCGCTCAGGACCTACAGATACCATTTTAACTGGCACACCCATTAGTTCTTCAATACGAAGTACATACTGTTGTGCACCTTCTGGTAATTCTTCAAACTTACGGCAACCCGTAATGTCTTCATCCCAGCCCATCATTTGCTCATATACTGCTGTTAGAGATGCAGTTTGTGGCCAAATTGGGTTTTCAGTGTGATCGCCATCGTAAGCAACACAGATTTTAAGATCTTTCATACCGCTTAGGCAGTCAATCTTAGTTAATGCGATTTCTGTTGCTGCTTGTAATTCAATACCATTACGTGTTGCAACTGCATCAAAGTAGCCCATATCACGTGGACGACCCGTTGTTGCACCGAACTCTTTTGCATCTTCACGGAACTGGTCTTGATCTTCCATTGCAGTGATCAATGTACCTGTACCTACTGAAGAGCTGAATGATTTAGCAACAGCAATAACACGCTCAGGGTGAAGAGCAGGTAAACCACTACCGATACCAGCATAAGCTGCAGTTACGTTAGATGATGTAGTCCATGGGTATTCACCGTAAACTAAGTCACGGCCAGCACCTAGTTGTGCTTCAAACAATAATGTTTTGTCTTCTTTTTGTAGCGCTTTTAGTGGCTCAGTAACGTTACAAATGCTGTCACGCCAAGGTTGAGACACTTCAAGTAGCCACTCTGTCATTTCTTCAGCCGTTTGCGTAAATTCCATTGAAGGATATAACGCTTTAAGCTGTGGCAATTTCCAATCCATCATGAATTGAATACGCTCAAGTAGTACTGCAGGCTGCTTTAACCAACCAACAAGAATACCTTTCTTCATTACACGGTCGCCATATGCAGGTGCGATACCTTGACGTGTTGAACCGTAAGCACCGTCACCTAGACGTTGTTCTTCTAGTGTATCTTCTAGTGCGTGTAATGGTAGACATAGTGTTGCACGATCAGAGATGCAAAGTTTAACTTCAACACCTGATG
This sequence comes from Photobacterium toruni, assembly GCF_024529955.1. Taxonomy (NCBI): domain Bacteria; kingdom Pseudomonadati; phylum Pseudomonadota; class Gammaproteobacteria; order Vibrionales; family Vibrionaceae; genus Photobacterium; species Photobacterium toruni. Next base: position 982,922 of record NZ_AP024855.1, on the reverse strand, counting down.
TTGCTACTTCTTCGATTTCTAGGCTTAGTTTTTCTGGGCTGATCACCATACCAGGGCCTAAAACAGCGATACAATCGGGGTTAAATACGCCGCTTGGTAATTGGTGTAGTTTAAAAGTACCAAAATCGTTAACAACAGTATGACCTGCGTTATTACCACCTTGGAAACGAATACTTGCTGAAGCTTGGTCTGCTAAATAATCAACAATACGACCTTTACCTTCATCACCCCAGTTAGCACCAACAACAACAATAGACGACATAATTAACTCTCCTCAAAAGTGATGACTCTATCCTATGCTCAATAACCCAATAAAAATAATTAATAATCGTTATTAACTTGATAAGAATCTCTTATATGCCGTACATTACTTATTGTCTTTATTCAGATAATATGGCACCTAGTAATAACATTGAAACCAATATAGAAGGTAAAAATGATAGATTTGCATTGGCTTAATACATTTGTTGCACTTTCTAAACATCAACATTTTGGTAAAACAGCAACCTCGCTTCATATGACTCAACCAAATGTTAGTCTTCATATAAAACAATTAGAGCAGACCACGCGCGTCAAATTAATTGAAAGGAATCCATTTCGCTTAACACAAGCGGGAGAACGACTACTAAAAAGTGCCGAAAACACATTAATGGAATTACAAATTTGCCAAGCAGATCTTAATGCGATTAATGAACTAAACCAAGGCACCCTGACTATTGCAGCCAGTGATATTATTTCTCGGTTATTACTTATTAGCCCTTTTCAAGCATTTAAAAAAGAATATCCCGGTATCGATTTATCGCTTTTTAATACTACCTCATCACAAGCAACAGAATTGGTAAAAAGTGCTAAAGCGGATTTAGGTTTTGTTATTGCCCAAAAAGAAAGTCAACCATTACACTTTATGGAATTACGCCAAGTTAAATGGTGTGCGCTCGGTAATGGATTAGAACGTTGGCAACAATTGTCGCATGATCCTGATGCAGTCATTGAACCTCAATCTCTTGCAGCAGAAGAGCCGACACTCATCTTATTAGGCCATGATACACGTACTCGAGAATTGATTGATTTAGCGTTACCAAGCCTTCAATTAGCAAAATATCATGTAATGGAAGTGGGCAGTGTTGATGCTCAAATTGATTGGGCTGAAGCAGGATTTGGGGTCGCTATTGTACCGAGTTTTTCATTACATTCTAAATTACATCTACAAACCACTATTACACCGTTACCACATTTTCCAACCACCAGCCTTGGCTATATAGTGCGTCAAAATCAAGTATTATCACGTGCGATTAAACAATTATTACGCTGGGTGGATGATGAGATTCAACGCTCACAATAATTAGTCTGTTATTAGCCATATAAAGTCGTTAGAACATACCCTGATATCTATTTCCAATAAAGAGGCATCAGGGCATTTTCTTATTACTTAATCGTCATCATTTTGCTTAAGCGTATAAGCATCCGCTAAATCGCCAGTGATACGCTGACCATTTTTATCAAGTCGGAAAATACGATGCTCACCAACAAAATATTTCACTGATTGGTTACTGGTAAGATTCAATGTAATGGTGTCACCACGATCATTCCACTTAAAGTTACCTTTATTAACGAATGGCTTCGTGTCTTTACCTTGGTAGGTTTCATTTAAAACAAACGTACCGTCTTTATTTAACGTTAAGCTCGTCTCAATACCAGAACAATCACCACAAGGCTGAATACCATTATATTCACCCATCCAATCTAATGAATTTCTTGCATTATGCACGTCAGCCTGTTCAGTTGCAGAAACATCTGTGCTATTTTTTGCTTGATCACAACCTGCTAACGCAAGTACAACCATCGCGGCTAATAAATATTTTTTTTTCACCGTAAACTCCTTGTGAAAAAAAGAATAACCGAGCACTCTATTAGTAATGCTCGGCTTCTTAATGTACGTATCAATATTATTATTTATTCTATTGATTAATTTGTTAAATCAGTGACTTTTTTCTCAGCTGAATCAACAGATTTATTCATCATATCAGCAGCATCATTTATGGCTGATTTTGTTTTATCAATAGCTGTATCTTTTACTTCTGTTGCATTATCAGCAGCATCAGTTGCTGCATTTTCCATCGCATCTTTGGTATTATCTGCTACTTTTTTCGATGCATCAATCGCGTTAGTCGTTGCATCTTCTGCGCTATTTTTTAGCTCAGATGTTTTATCTTCAATCACATGCGTAGAGTCAGATACGGCTTGTTTAGAATCAGCCATCGCCTCATCAGAGCTACCCACTACGTCATTTTTCATTTCTTTCGCTTTATTAACAGCATCGTTAACTGTATTTTTCACTGTATCAGCAGAATCATTTACCGCTTTCTTTGTTGAATCAAGCATTGTATCTGTTGTGGAAGCAGCATCATCTTTGACTTGTGTCGTGGTTGCTTTTACTGAAGCCGCAGATTCTTTTGCCGAATCATGACTTGCTTGGTCACAACCCACAAGCACTAAACCTGCAATAGCGATAGCAATAATACTTTTTTTCATATCAACTCCTGTAAAATCCAACTTAAAATATAACCTTAACAGTATCTACGATTTATATGAAAAACATATCCAGTTAACGTCATGTCAAAGTCAATAATAGGTCATTTTCTTTGGTTATGCGGTATTAAATCTGTTTTATTTATAAAAATACAATCCTAAATACGATAAATTATATTTATATTTTTTAACAAATATCATCATCTAATAACATCTTATATCAACAATAAAAACACTGCCGTTTTATAATTAAGAAACTTTTGCAGGAAAATTAATCACCGTACCTTCAGCGGTTAATATATCTATAATCAAAGGTGCTCCATGCTGATCAAGAAATAATTCACCAATCGCACTTTGATTAATTAACCGATGATGACCCGCAATATCAGGATCCCGTTTTTCAATTAGTAACCGCTTACGTTTAGTTAACCAGTTAAGAGGTGAATGAGGGCTATAAAGGCACCGATCCATTACATCACAAAAACGCAACAATCGATTTGGAAATTCATTTTTCAACCCGCTACAGGTTATTTGAAATATTTTAAACTGCCCTTTCAAATTACGAAGCGTAATATCATAAGCAAATGAATAATGAACATCACCCGATAATATTATAAATGTCGTGGGTGTTTTAGTATGAGTAAAAATACTTAATAACGTATTTGCAGAGCCAGGATGTGCCATCCAATTTTCAGCATCTACCACTAAAGGCTGCCCTAATAGCGTCATCATTCGTTGTAAAGTTTCAATAAATTTCACCCCAAAAATAGGGGCTGCAGAAACAATAATCACCGCAGGCTCATGTAATAATTCTTGCTGCAATTCAACCAATGCTTCCCAATCCATTAACCCAGATGGTCGATTGGCACGAGATTCTGAACGCCAGCGACGAGTACGCGTATCTAACACGACAATTTTAGGCACCGTTGCAATGGTATAATGCCAATCTTCAAAACGGTAGAAATACGCTGCCAGCGTATCGTGTTTCTCAGTGGTCGGTTGCTCAAAAAACGTTCGCGCGAGGGCTAAACAAGCTGGCGTGAATTTTTCAGGTGCATTTCCCCAACCTTGACATAACCAATAGCTAATTAAAGCATTACCAATAATACGACGTGAAAATAGATTATTATAAGCCGCTGTTTCCCAACGTCTATTTAGCTGAAAGTCATCTGTAATATCATGATCATCAAAAATCATGTAGGTTGGAATATGCGCCATTAAACGACGAACATTATCAAGCCCTGCGACAAAGTCATCAATAATAGGTACTTCATGTTGCCATGTTTGCTGCCATTTAAGTGATACAGCAACCCCTGCATTACAGTACCCATTACGAACAAAACGGTCACGATCAACAAATTTCCACAATGTTGGTGACCATACCAATAAATACATTGCAAAAAATTCACTGAAACTAATTAAATGATTTTCACATTCTCGCGAACTAAAAATCGGCTGAGTTGTTGTAGGTAAATAATGCCGCCACCCACTTTCATTATTAATATAGTGTGGCAGTAATTTATCACGGCCGTAAAGCTTATGCGGATGTTGATATAAAGCTGTCGTATCTGCAATTTTTGCTTGTTCAAAGCTTTCATCAGGTAAGCCTAATAATACCGTTATTTGTTCAATTGCATCCAGCATTGGTCCCGCAACATGATCCGCATAAATTTGATCGCCACTCATCATTAATAAACTAGGGCGTTCCATCGCAGCTAACGTACTCACTTTATGATCAGCGGCAACTAAACTGTCTTTACTTGGATAATGCGGATTACGGCATGAACCATGTAATACGTAATCAGCCCGTTGTTGAATAACAACCTGTAATCGAGATTCATCGCCATACAATAAATTAGGAACTAATTCAGTTAATAAGCCTTCAGCCGTCGTTATTTGGTACTCCAAAGGAATATTCTGTGGAAAATCACCCTTAAAATGTGCAAGTACGACCCATGCCTGCTTGCCAATTTGAATTTGATGAGAAGAGTCAAATTTTGCCTCATAAAAAGGCGTTTCACTTGTACCTATGAAAACACTGAAATCAGCTTCAAATTGACGGGTTGTAACTAACCATAATGTTAATTCTTTAGCGGTTGCTTTACGTAAAATAGGCCCCGCTATAATTAATGGTAGAGGATCTCTTGCCACCATATTTTTCATTTTTTCTACCGTCTCTAAATCAGAAGTTGCTAGTTGTGTTGTGCAAACATTGTTTTAAGTTCTTGATACATCCAACGTAATACTGGGCCATTGCCTTGATCACGGCGCTTTACCAATCCCATATCTATCCAAGGTGAGGTGGGAATATTTTCAATGGATAACCTTACAACGCCATCTTTAAAAATTGAATAATTAAATACATGATCAGGCACAAATGCCCATCCCATATTTCTCAATACAAATGCTGTGATCGAATAATAACTATCAATGTGCCAATAGTTAGCTGAAAGTGCATCAGTATGGTAATACCCCATTCGATCACAAATTAACAATTGGCGATATTGACTTAGTTGCTGCATTGTTGGTGCTGATATTTTTGCTAATGGGTGGTTTTTCGCAACAATTAATGATGAATTAAATTCACAAATAGGAGTGAATTCCAAACTATTTGGTAATGTCTTACTAAAAAACAAAATCCCCAAATCTGCAGTTAAGTCATTAACTTGACTTGCAATATCATCTTTTGAACCACTAATAATCGTCAATTTTAATAATGGGAAAGTAACCGAAACTCGTTCAAAAAACTCTTCAAATACAGTCGTCGGTGTCGCTTCATCCATTGCAATCGTCAATGATACTTCTTCGCCTTTCGTCAACGTCAAGGCACGAGATTGTAAACGATCGCACTGAGCTAACACCACTTTTGCTTCTTCATACATTTGCTCCCCCGCAGGGGTTAACACCGGTAAACGCGCACTACGATCAAACAAATCAAACCCTAAATCCGCCTCAAGATTACTGATTGCAGTACTGATACGCGATTGTGCCTTACCTATTCGTCGAGCTGCACCTGAAAAAGAGCCTTGCTCTACTGAAATAACAAACGCATTAAGCTGATCTAATGTCCAATCCATCACTACTAAACCATCCGAAAATAAGATAGATATTATCTTTGAACAATCTAATAAACAAGGATAATACCGCTACTAATATGCGACTAATATAATGAGAATCCTGATGTCATTAACCCACTCTCCACCGCCAACACTCACTATTAACCAAAATTTTTGGCGTTATGCTATCCCCTCAATTGCTGCAATGTTAGTCACAGGGTTATATCAAATTGTTGATGGTATTTTTGTTGGCCATTATGTGGGTTATCAAGGATTAGCGGCGATCAATATGGCGTGGCCAATTACCTATTTATTGTCAGGTTTAGGATTGATGATCGGTATTGGTAGCGGAACACTGATTTCTATCGCCAGAGGAGAAAATAATGCACAGCATGCACAACGCGCACTGGATCATGCTGTATTATTAATTGCTGTCATCAGTGTTATTGCATTCGCGTTATTTGTACATTTTGGTGAAACATTATTAACCATTCAAGGTGCTAACCACACTATAAAAGCATTAGCATTCCAATATGTACAAAGTTTTGGATGGGCAGCCTTTATTACTATTTTTGCTGGTGCCATGCCAATGCTTATTCGTAATGATGATAGCCCTAAAATAGCAACTGGCTTATTAATTGCGGGAGCATTAACCAATATTGTATTAGATTATCTCTTTATTGGAGTTTTTAAGTGGCAATTACAAGGTGCAGCCATTGCAACCATTATTGCGCAAAGTATTACTGTTGTAGGAGGGATTATCTATTTTTATTCTTCATATTCGCCACTTCGCATCCATTTTATAATCAAAAACATTCAATTTAAGCATTGCTGGAAAATCGTTAGTCTTGGTTCATCCGTTCTAATCATGTACCTCTATGCAAGCTTTGTTGTGGCATTACATAATTATCAATTTATGCAATATGGTACTGAACTCACGGTAGGTGCATTTGCCATTGTCGGCTATATGATGACTTTGTATTATCTTGTTGCTGAAGGTATTGCTGAAGGCATGCAACCGCCAGTCAGTTATTACTACGGGGCAAAACAACCAATCAACATAAAAAAAACAACATATTTAGCAATTAAAATCACAATTATTGCAGGTATTACCTGGTTTTCATTGTTGTATAGTTTTCCACGTACATTAATTGGACTATTTAATAGTAGTCATTCCGCCTTAACTTCAGAAGCTATTGCAGGCATTCAACTTCACTTATTTGCAATGTTTTTAGATGGCTTAATTGTTCTTGCAACCGTGTATTTTATGGCTGTTAACAAAGCCGGCAAAGCGTTAGCTATTTCGGTCAGTAATATGTTAGTTCAACTACCTTTCCTATACTTTTTGCCACAATGGTTAGGTGTAAAAGGTGTTTGGCTATCAATGCCATTATCGACAATCTTATTAAGCTTAATAGTTATGCCCCTTCTATGGTCTGATATTCATCAACGCTGTAGACCAAATATTGATAGCTTAGTCAGTAGTCATTAATCCACAATCAATCATTTAGATAACAACTAGAATTGTTGAGTTATTTAACAATTCTAGTTATTTTACAATGTAAATCACCTCAAAAATTTAAGAGCCTTTCTTTTCAAAAAGCGAAGCAAAATGGGTATTAAGATCTATTCTTACTAGATAAGAGACGCCATCATAATTAATGCTCAGGCTGTTTGATACAATATGACATCATTGGCTTAATATTTGCTTATTTTTAAGAATAATAATCAATTTTGAGGCAAAACCTACAATGCATTCATTAATATCTGATTCAATATCATTACAAATTGGTGCGCTTCAAAATATGCAGCGCCAATTAACAACGACACAATCTGACGTGCTAATGGATCTGATCCAGCGTCAAACAGGTCAAATTATATTTTCAGGTATCGGAAAATCAGGCCATATCGCCAAAAAAATCACAAGCTCAATAAAAAGTCTTGGTATTAATGCTGCATTCCTTCATGCAAGTGAGGCTATGCATGGTGATATTGGACCATTAAATAATAATGATCTGGTTTTCTTAATTTCAAATTCTGGTGAAACAGCCGAAATACTTGCGCTACAGTGTCAACTTAAATGCCGACATATCCCTATGATTTCATTGACGAGAAGCCATACTAACAGCGTAGCAATACAAGCAGATCTTAATCTTATCGCAGGCTCAATAACAGAAGCCGATCCTTACAGTATATTACCCACCTCATCAACAACGTGTGCATTAGTCATGGGCGATGCTATTACGATTGCGATTGCTCACTATCATGCATTTTCTAAGACTATTTTTGCTAAAAACCATCCCCATGGCAACTTAGGTTTAAATGCTTTAAAGCCTCTTAAAACACAGTTGCAATCAGTGCCCATCATCGATCAAAACACACCATTACAACAAGTATTATCACAGTTATTATCAGGCCATCAAGGATGTGTTTTAGTCGGCGAACAGCAACGACTCCAAGGTCTCATTACCGAAGGAGATCTCAATCGTGCCATTTCTCACAACCCTCATCATTGGCAAAATATTCCAGCCAAAGAAATCATGTCTACCAGCCCAATAATTTTAGATGAGCAACATACGGTGCATGATGCCGAACAAGTGATGCAACAACACAACATTAATACTATTGTTATAACATATCATAATAATGACCAGCACATATTAGGTGTTTATACGCGTATTTACAGGAAGAAAATATGAAGATAATTGCAGTTGTTCCAGCCAAAGGGAATAGTGATCGAATACCATCAAAAAATAGTCAGCTTCTTGATGGTAAGCCTTTATTTCTTAATATGTTAGAGAAATTACTTAAGTGCCCATCGATCAATGAAGTATGGCTTGATACTGATAGTGATGAATTTATCGATATTGCCAGTGAACTTCCAATTCATATAATGAAACGCGATCCTCATTTATCAAGTAATAAAACAGATGGTAATGCGTTATTTTTAAATGAAGTGACACATATTGATGCAGATATTTATTTACAAGTTCTATGTACAAGCCCATTTATTGATATTAAAACAATTGAAGAAACTTTAGCGACACTGATAAATAATCCAAATTATGACAGTGCAGTAATGGTAAAAAAAGAAAAACAATATTTATGGAGTAATAACCGACCAGCTTATAATATTGATCATATACCAAACAGTATCGATCTTAATGATACGATCATTGAAACTATGGGTATGTATATTATGTACCGTGATAAAGCACTTCAATTAAAAAGACGTATCGGTAATAAGCCGTATCTCATTTATGCAACTCCCATAGAAGCCATTGACGTAAATTGGGCGGAAGATTTTCAATTAGCTAATTTGATTGCTGCAGGAATACGAGAAAAAGAAAACCATTTATTACAAAATATTTCAGCATCGATATCCAGTGCTATCTTATCCGATATATTAGATGAGTTAGGCTACTCAAACCAAGTCATAAAAAAACTAAAACCTTACTCTCCTACAAAAATTTTTGGGCGCGCAAAAACATTAAAATTACGTAAAAAACGTCAACACGAATCGCCTGCTGGTATTTATAATGCATTAAATACTTATAATTATATTGTTCCTAATGACATTATTGTTGTTGAGAATGAGATTTCAGATTATGCCTATTTTGGTGAGTTAAATGCAAACCTAGCCATTAGAGCAGGAGCTATCGGAACCATTATTGATGGCGTAACCCGTGATAGCCAAGATGTAGCAAATTTGAATTATCCTGTTTTTTCTAAAGGCTATAATTGCCAAGATGTGAAAAATCGCGCTGTCGTTGAACATTTCAATAAAACCATTGTTATTGACAATATTACGGTTGAACCTAATTGTCTAATTTATGCTGACAATGAAGGTATTGTTGTTATACCTCAGCAAGTAGAACACCAAGTAATTGAGCTTGCTCTGACTCTTACTCGTAATGAACGACATATATTAAATGATATATCAAATGATATTAATGTCGATGAATTGGTGGCGAAATATGGCTTTTTCTAATGTTCCTTTTTTTTCTATCATAATACCAATATACAATGTAGAAAATTATTTAGAAGATAGTTTACAATCGGTATTAGCACAAAGCTTCTTAAATTTTGAAGTCATCATGATTAATGATGGAAGCCAAGACAGTAGTGTTAAAATCTGTCAAAAATTCATCGAAAAAGATCATCGTTTTAGACTTATTGAACAAACGAATAGAGGGCTAAGTGGCGCTCGAAATACTGGAATTCGCCATGCGAAAGGGCACTTCATTGCCTTTTTAGATGGTGATGATTTATGGCATAAAGATAAATTAAGAGCTCATTATTATTTACATCAACTACGCCATGATATTTCGATGAGTTATAGTCAATCTACCTTTATAAATATGGATAATACCTCAATTAATCTTCAGCAAACACCTAAGCTAGATAACATATCAATAAGTGATCTTTATTGTAGAAATCCGATTGGGAATGGCTCTTCTGCAATAATAAAAACTACAATTCTAAGGGAAATAGGGTTTTATTGTCAAAAGCATCATTCTGATCTTCAATATTTTGATGAAACATTAACTCAATCAGAAGATGTTGAATGTTGGATAAGATTATATACGAAGACGAATCTAAAAATTAAAGGGCTCGCATTTCCATTAACAATGTACAGAATAAATATTCAAGGATTATCTTCTGACTATAAAAATCAGCTTTTAAATTGGTTAAAAATGAGTGTCAAAGTCAGTCGTTATAACAAAAATTTAATTAAAGAATATAAAAACAGAGCATTAGCTTATCAATTAAGATATATTTCACGTTGGGCAATAATAAAAATCAAAAAGAAAGAATCACTTTTTTACATATTAAAAGCTCTTCGAATTTACCCCAAAATAATAATCGAAGAACCAACACGAACAATTATTACATTAGGATCTAGCATCCTATTACTTATATTACCAAAAATAGTATTTAATAATTTATTTACTGCCGTTCAACAAAAATTTGGCCGTTATCTTCAAAGTCAATCGCATTAATATTACATTTATAAAAACAAGCACGTAACATCATGCCAATGAACAACCATCCTGGCCACATTACATATGACAATATTTCAATGTTTTCAGTAAATGAATACATTAAAAAAATAAAAATAACAAAAAAACCAGATAAATAATCACGCCGAATAAAACTTTTAAAAAACAAATATATCGTGGTAACGATTAAAGGAATAACATATAATAAAAGACCTATTATACCTTTTATGAATAACAATCCAATAAACGTATTATGACTGCCAATTGGCATAAATTGAACAATATGTGGCCCACGTTCAACATTTCCATGACCAAACCAAAAAGATTCATTATACCAACGATATAAACCAATATTATTTAATGTTTTCCTTATCATACTTGAATCTGAACGCATACTATTTATATAATTCATTAAATCAATAATACCGCCAATGATTTCATCAATAAAAATCCCAAAAAATAACAAAGAAAAAAGCATTATAAATAAAACAATAACAATATCAAAAAAGTAACTTATAAAATAACCAGATAGTAATAAAAACAATATTATTATTCCAGCTCTAGACTCAGATAATAATATTAAGAGAACAGCTGAAAATATAGCTATATATTTTTCTTTATCTGATGGTCGAGGTAAAATAATTGACAGTGCTAACAATGCATAAAAAGCTAATGCCGGTGACCATGGTGCAAATAATTGCCATCTTGGTAAACCAGTATTAATATCATTCCAATATAACCATACTTTAAAAAACTGCTCCCCCCCACCACCAAATATTTTTAATGGTGAAATATAAAGTAATGTTGGAAAATTTAAAAATGCAACAGCAATAAGAAAAGGAGAAATAATTAAACTTTGCCATAAAATATTTATTATGGCTTTTTGTAATAAACAATATCTAATTGGTAAAATAGTACCTATAAAAATAAATATACCAATTAACGCCCAACCTTTTGCCCACCCAACGCTTGACTTAACTATCATTAATAACGAATGGCCCGTATTTAAAGAACCAATAATGACAACAGCCTCAACCAACAATATTGATAAAATCCACATAATGGATAAAGAATGAATTGCAATTTTATTATTAAATATAATTAAAGTTGCTCGATACAATAAAAACCAAGCCAATATCGGACCTATAAGGTATAAGCCGCCAACTAAGTATAATGGGTAAGTAAATACTATAATATAATATATTATCTTTTCATCGGTATTTTTGAATGTTGCCTTCTGTAATAAATGCATAAAATCGCAACCCAAATAATAGTAGAAAATACTCCAATAATAATTACAATTAGATGTATATGTTTATTCTTCTCATTTACTATTTTAGCATCTTCCCATAAATGAATATCAGGATAAATATGTTCTGCGTCATCAATATACGCCTGTTCATTACTTAATTTAGAAAAATAAATAGCTTCATGAAGCTCCAATTTTTTAGTTAACATTTCCAATTGATTTTGTTTATCTAATATTTTTACTACAGTTTTCTTTAAATCTTTTATTTCAACATCAATTTGATTAAATTCATTAACCGTAGTTTGATATTTTATTTTATTTAGTACGTAAACTTTAAAAATTTCAGAACGTTCATCAATATCAATGCTTAAAATAAGTTTTTTTGTATTCTCATCATTTAATTTTTTATCTAAAGATAATAATCTGTAATTTATATTTTTAGTCAATTTTTTATATTCTTCTTTTAATTGTTTTAAATCCGGATTATTATTACCACTGGTAACGGAAAGTAATGATATTTTTGTAAATACTTCTGCTCTCTCTTGATGAAGTTTTTTCAAAATATAATCAGAATTAATAAATAATGCTAATGATGCTTCTTCTGCTGTTAATTGCAAGATATTCTCAAACTTTTCTAATTGTGTTGTTAGTGATACTAGTTCAATTTTCTTTTTGAGTAAAAGATCTTCTAATTCATATAACTTTTTTGCATAATAATTATTAGAGTCATCATGTAATAGATTATAATTAATTCTTATACTTCTAATTTTATCCGTTAATAACTCTATTTTGGCTTTTTCTTTGTTAACTTTAATTTCATTTGTTATATTCCTAAATTCAATATATTTTCTTCGATGATCATCTATTCTGTTTTTTAACTTATACAATAGTGTTTCTAATATCAAAACTAAATTATGATTATGATCACTAGTCATAGAAATTTTAATCAATGGCGTTTGAGGTACATTTATAATTTTAGGGGTCGGAATATCCTTTAATAACAGATCAAGTTCATGAGCAATCTCATATCTTAGTTCATTACTCATAATTATTTCTTTATATGTTTCTTTAGGATCAATCTTCATATTAGAAAATATTGATTTATTATTTGTTGTCATTTCACCAATACTCAGTAATTTTAATCGAGTATCAGATTGAGATGAAGGAAATATAATAGTCAATCTTCCTTCATATTTCCCTTTCAAAAAGGCACTTCCAAGCAATATACTCCAAATAAAAATGGAGCCTAGCATAAAAAAAATGAAATAATGCTTTAATACTTTAATTACCATCCTATCAACCCATGCATAAGAGTAATTGGTAGCAAAGTTTCGGTTAATGATTTGACAATAGCTAAATAGTTTGTCATTCCGGAATCATAACAAGCCATCTTATCCCCATTCATTAAATAAGGATTATAATGTGGGTTATTTCTATATTTAATCAAGTCATAAGTACTAATTTTTAATGCTACTAAATTCTCATCATTATTCAATGATGTGATAAGTAAAACACCACGATCACTATTTGTTGACTCTGTTCCTCCAATACAGTTAGCACCAAATGCCGCATCTATTAATCTAGAACCATATGGCATTTCTCGAGTATCTCGATTTATATTACTTAAATTATTATTTTCTGCCGGTATTGTTGTATTAGATAAAAATAACTTAATCCCAATAGGTGTTATTTTTGAAACACGAATCAATGTACTATCAACACATAATGAGGAACCAATATAGATTTCATCACCATTAACTAACGGTATATCCCTAAACCCTGCATCACTAAAAATACCATTAAAATCAATTGAATAACTAACTCCATTACGAACTAATCTCACATTCGTTATATCAGCAGTAGGTCTTATTCCCCCTGCCAATTTTATTGCTAAAGTAAGCATTTTATCTTCAGTGTGAGATATTCCTAAATCTTTATACTGATTTAATATAGGGTCGTTTTTATTTATAATAATAAATCCTGGTTTAAAGACTTCACCATTCACTTTTATAGAAATAGGTGCATATTTTATAACTGTTATGACTGAGTAAAAAATATCCTTTTTAAATATATGATTAGAGACATAAGAAGATGATATTTTTTCACTTAGCTCATCAATAGCTAAACCTTCAGCTTTTATTGGTTCAATCCATGGTAAATATATATTACCATTTGATTTTATTATATAATCTTTAGATAATGTCTCATTGTTCATTATTTTAATATTTAAAACATCACCCGCTGATAACATTTCATTTCTATTTAAAACTGCATTTATACTATTATTGATATTTCCTTTTATATTACGGTTTGTATATTTTTGGTCGCTATTATAGCTGCAGTTAGCATTACAATAATTTAAACAATTTGTTGCACTATAACTATTAATGGACTGTTTGTTTGAACAGCCAAATAACACTCCAATAATTAACAAAACAGTAACAATATGCATTACATTGCTCCTCTCGCATAAAGCACTGCTGGAATTGTTTTAATCAATATAAAGAGATCCAACATTATTGTTCTGGTTATTACATAATTTAAATCCAACTCAAATTGCTTTTTGCATGACAACTCAGAACGTCCAGAAATTTGCCAGAGCCCAGTCATACCTGGCTTTATGAATAAACGTAATTTATGTATCTGGGTATACTTTTCAACTTCTGATTCTAAAGCGGGTCTTGGCCCAACTAATTTCATATCCCCTTTTAATACATTAAAAAATTGCGGTATTTCATCAATAGAAAATTTCCTTAGCCAATATCCTATTTTTGTTATTCTTGGATCTGATTTATTTTTATACCTTATCCCATCACTAATATAATTATTCAATTCCTCTTCATCTAAAGTTATATTATTATCCATTGTAGTATATTTATACATAATAAAACGTTGCCCATTCTTACCGACTCTAATTTGTTTAAATATTGGATTTCTACGCTCCAAACAAAACAGCAAGCAATAAAGAGTTAGATGAAATGGACTCCATATTATTAATGCACTAACTGAAATAGCAACATCAATTGATCTTGATAACAAATTTAAAAAAAACAATTTAACATTTAAAATATTTGATATATTCCAATATATAAAATTTACATTTCCTACAATATACCTATTCCATAATCTTGTTGGCTCTTGATATAGTCTATATAACCACTCACATCCAATTTGCCTGATCATTAATGGTGCTCGTTGTACTTTACCTGCATAAAAATCAAACATTCCACCAACACAAATAATAACGTTAACAGATAATTTTTCATAATTATCGATAACCCATTGTTCTTGTATTGGCGTTCCAAACCCAACAAATAATATCTGTGTTTTTGATTTATTAATATAATCTATAATTACTTTATCATCATTGAAATAACCATGATGACTACCAGCGATATTAAGTTTAGGATAGATATTTTTAAACTTAGCTAATGCTTTTTTAGAAATATCGCCCTTTCCACCAAGGAAAAATACTGACCACTTTTCCTGTTCCGCTAATTCTAAAATCTTTGGACTAAAGTCAGTGCCATTAATATTATCTCCTGGTAGTATTCCTTTTAATTTTAAAGCCCATTTAAGACCAATACCATCAGGTAATACTAAATTAAATTTGGATAAATTTTTACGATAACAGTGACTATCTTTCAGCTTATTTAAACAATCAGCATTAATATAACCAATTAGACTTGGATTTTTCCTCGGTATCGCAATAATCAGCTGTTTTACTATATTTAAAGCTACATTTTGATGACCATTAAAAACATCAATCCCAAACCATCTTATTCGCTGATTAATTGGTTTATCTGATACTTTGAATAATAATGAGTAAGCATATAACAATGGATATACACATTTTTTCCACCAATAAATTTTCAATTCTACATCATCATTTAAATGATGATATTCAGCGGGTTTAATGCCTAAATTTTCATGTATATCTCGTGCAGAAAAAGCACCTACTCCCTGATTATCACTGCTATAAGCTATTTTTGGAGAATAACCAATAAGGTGTAAGTCTCCTTTTACTACCGCTAATAGCCTTGCTAATCGACTTGTCTCACAAAATCGATAATCAAATCCACAACAATATTCGTATCGGCTTAATACTCGTCCACATAAGCTATAGTTTTGAATCGCATAACAAACCCATACGGGAAAACTAACTACACTGTATAGCAGTGCTATTAAACGATCGAGTATAGATACATCAGTTATCATTACTCTATTCATCACTCTATTCATAACGCTACCTATGGATAATAATTAATGAAAATACAATGTGTTATATTTAACTATAATCTTCCAAAGCAAACGGACGAGACATATAACATTCTAATTAAGAATAACTTTTCTCCAGATCACATTATTGTGGTTGATAATGGTTCAGATAAAGCTCCACAGGCACTTTCAACCAATTTATCATTACCCTTTAATGTTCGTTTTTCTGGACAAGCAAATACAACCCTTCAATTTCTTATGCACTACCACCCATCTGAATATTACTTACTCATAACGACCAGTGCAGAACTTGATTCAAAACTCAACTACTTTCAGATCTGTCATCAGATTATTGCTGAACGTTCAAAATCTTTTGGTGTCGTCATGGCTTCCCTTATTGATGGTGAGACTGAGAAAATTACGCCACAGCAATCTCATCATGACTTAATGCATCAAATGACACCTTATCGTGCTGTTTATTCTGCTCAACCTATTATGACTCTAGTTTCGCACCAACTTTTATCTATCTGTTACAAAAAACATGCCGCTTATTTCAATACTGACTTAAAAAGAGGACACGGTATCGATATTGAGCTTCAACATATGGCTTTAAGTCACGGATTAACAACTGTTGTATCACGCGATCTATGGGTACATTGGAAGACAAATCAAGCACATAAATTAAACCTCGCGGATGAATCTGCTTATGAATATCGCTGCCAAGCTCAAGCTGAAATGGAAAAATGTTTTGCAAAAAGATACGGAGAGCAATGGGAAATACAATTTAGGTCGCAATTTGCAAAGGTAACTGACACAAAAATGAAAATAACGGCAAAAAACCGATACAAATTCGCATCCTTACGACAACTATGGTATCGAATTAAATTCTCTTTTTTTAAACTTAGAAAAAAAATCAAATAGTCTTTTAATTGGTATTAATCTTGCTAGATATAAATACAGTAAAAATAAGAATGCATTTAAGAATAGGATATTCTATGACGTCTTTTTTTAAAAAATCATCAGCTTATTTGATATCCAATATTTTAAATGGTCTATCATTACTGTTTCTATTACCGTTTTTAACCCGTTCTCTTTCTGCTCAAGAATATAGTCAGATTATACTATTTCAAACATTGATTTTTGGCTTATTATCTTTTATACACTTAAATGTTTTTCAGGCATCAAATATAAAATTCTTTGATAAAAATTCAACGGAAAAAGATATTCAACACTATAATACAGGCTGTATTATCTTACTTATTATTTCTATTACTTTATTTCTATTGATATTATTAAATAATCTCTCATTTCTATCTAACTTATTATCATTACCAGAGTCGTGGGTAATATATGCTATGGTTATCGCTATATCACAAACAGTGATACAATTTTGTTTATGGCAATGGCAAATGAGAAAAAAAGCCTACCAATATTCAATTTTTAATTCCTGCTATATTTTATTTTCATCATTCTTTACATTAATACTGCTTTATTTATTACATGACAAAATAGAAGCTAGAGTCTATGCATTACTTGTTGTTTCTGCGATTTTTTTTTGTTTTCAACCTTTATTATCATCAAAAACAACTGGCTACTTTTCTCTTGTGTTTCACTAGCCATAATAAAAGATATTCTCAAGGTAGGTCTTCCTTTAGTTCCTCATTCGATCGGTATTTTTATTTTAGTTGGTGCTGATAAATTTATCATCGGCAAAATCCTTGGTCTTACCACAATTTCATCATATCTTGTTGTATTTCAAATCAGTGCCGTTTTTATTTTTGTATTTGATGCTATCAATAAAAGCTATTACCCATGGTTATTTGAAAAATTAAATGAAAACAATGAAAAGACAAAAAAGAAATTGTGGTTTTTAACCTATATTTATTTTATTTTGTTACTCATAATATCGATATTTTTCTTTTTTCATGGCTCTACATTAATTACCTTAATTGCGGGTAAAAATTATATTATTAATGATAGTATTGTTGGTCTTATATTTCTTGGGCAAATATTTGGAGGTATGTATTTAATGATCAATAATTACTTGTTTTATGAAAAAAGAACCAGCTTAATTTCAATGATAACTATCATATCAGGGGCTATACATTTGTTATTAATTTCTTTATTTTCATATTATTTTGGGATCACAGGTGCTGCATTATCTTTTTGTCTCTCTAAGTGTCTTCAATTTTTACTGACATGGGTAAAGGTCTACGAAACAACAACCTTATCATTAGCAAGTAAAGGCGAATAAATCGTTCTCTATTCGCCAATATATTCTATGCTAACTGCACCTTTATCCATTGTGCAATATCTTTAATTTGTAGCATGCACACTTGGTGTTCCATTGGATAGGTTCGCCATTGCGGATGATAACCTGCCGCTATCAAATCATCACGAGCCATTTCACCTAATTTAGGAACAACGACAGGATCATAGCGACCATGCATGATCTCAATGGCAATCTCTCGATTAGCTTCACTGTATTGAATAATATTTGAGGTTGGGAAATAGGTTGATAATGTAAGTAATCCTGCTAGGGGTTTGGCATAACATAGAGCAGCATGATATACCACAGCCCCTCCCTGAGAAAATCCAGCTAAAATGATCCGCTCAGATGCAATACCGCGGCTGATCTCACGCTCAATTAAGTCAGTAACAGATTGGGCTGAATCTATCAGCTGATCAACATTAAGCTTACGTGCTACATCCAATGAAATAATGTCATACCATGCCGGCATAACAGCACCACCATTGATAGTTACAGGAATGGAGCTGGCATGAGGAAAGATAAACCGTACTGGCATATCAGCAGGTAAATTTAACTCTGGAAGTAGCGCTTCAAAATCATGGCCGTTAGAGCCTAAACCATGCAACCAAATAACACTTGCGGTCGCTTCAACGATGGGTTCTACTTCAACACAAGGCAAATAGGTCATATTCATATTTTTATCCTTTATTAACCTTGCTCACTATATCGCTGACTTTATTACTTGTGCAAGTCGAGATGGTGCTAAGATTGGATCAGGATCGGTCTTATTAAAAAATTCACTCACAACATCAACAATGGCTGATTGTACGTCCGCAGTTGTCGCTAAATTTTGTGAAAAACTAGGGACCAAATCGCCAGATAATGAGGCTTGCTTAAAAGCTTGCATAGAATCTAACGCGCACTGATCAAATGTAGACATATCCATATCTAATCGAACCGGAATCGAACCTTTATTTAAATTAAATACTTTTTGAAAATAAGGCGTTAATAATATTTTAGCTAAATCATGTTGTGCAATATTATCCGCTTCAGTACCTTTTAATTTAAAAAAAGCTAAACTATCGATGTTAAATGTAAACTGATACTGCGTACCTGGTGCTGGCACACATAAATAATCGATTCCAGGTCGCTCGCCAGCTTGAGCAAACTCACCTTTCGCCCAATCCCCCATAAACTGCATTGCAGCTTGACCATCAATGACCATTTCAGTCGCGGAATTCCAATGCCGACCTTCAGCTTGAGGGTCAATATACGTTTTCATACGTTTAAACTGTTGAAAGACTTCGACCATTTTATCGCTATTGATAACCGCCATATCAAGATCAACAAACGCTTTACGGTAATCCGCAGAGCCCAATACGGCTAAAGCAATACTTTCAAACAAAGTGGCATCTTGCCAAGGTTGACCTCCGTGCGCTAATGCAATAAATCCTGCAGCTTTAATTTTATCTGCGGCTACAAAGAATTCAGCTAAGGTTGTCGGTACGGTCGCTCCCGCAGCTTTAAATACTTTAGGATTAACCCATAACCAATTAACACGATGCACATTAATCGGCACTGCTACATAATGATTATTATATTTCATTATATTTGCAACCACAGGCGGTAAGACTTTATCCCAGTGTTCTTGCTGAGCGACCGCATCCAATGAGGTTAAAAATCCTAACCGTCCCCATTCTTGAATATCATGACCTTTTAATTGCGCAGCCGTCGGTGGATTACCAGAAACGGCTCGCATTTTTAGTACCGTCATTGCACTTTCGCCACCGCCACCAGCCACAGCAAAATCTTTCCAACTGTCGCCTTGTTGCTCCATCATTTGTTTCAGTACTTTAACGGATTTAGCTTCACCACTAGATGTCCACCAATGCAGTACTTCAACTTGACCTGCAGCATTCGCCTTTATTGCAAACAACCAAGATAAAACTGAGATAAATATTAGGTATTTTAGCTTCATACTTTCTCCTTCTTTAAGTCAATGCAACAGACAAAACACGAGGTAGTATCACTATCACGATAAGCCCTTTGGTTAAACCATTTTTAATCATCAACTTACCACCATGTGCATGAATAATATTACGTGCAATGCCCATTCCTAAACCATGCCCATCACCATCCGTTGCTAAACGAAAATAAGGTTCAAATACCGCTGATAATGATGATTCAGGAATGCCTTGGCCTTGATCAGTGATAGTCATAATAATTTTGTCAGGCTTATCTATTACTGCGACAGTAACTTTATGGCCGTACTTAACCCCATTATCAATTAAATTACTTAAACATCGTTTTAAACCCAATTCTTTCCCCATCATTGGCGAAATAATGAAGGTCGGTAGCGTTACTTTTTGTTCATGGTGATTATGTCGTTCGGCAATACTTGCTAGTAATAAATTCAAATCAATCGGGACAATATTTTCGTGTAAATCCGTGTCTTTTACACATTGTAACGCGCCTTTAACCATCATCTCTAACTCATCAAGATCATGATTAAATTTATCAATTTTTTTATCGTCATCCATTAACTCAACGCGTAACCGTAATCGTGTAATCGGCGTTTTAAGATCATGAGAAATCGATGAAAATAGCTGCTCTCGATCTTCAATATAGCGTCGTAGCCGTAACTGCATGCGGTTAAATGCCTGAGTCGCCATTACTAATTCTGTTGCCCCTTGCTCTTTTAATGGCGGTTGGTAAATATCAAGACTTAACGCATTTGCCGCATCAGCCAATTGTTTTAACGGCTTTGTTTGACGGCGTACCATAATATAGGTAAAGACTAATAATAAACTGGTGATAAAGACTAAAAATAAGATTTGCTGGTGAGTGATCACTTCATCTTTTAGATTCATATAAGGGGCTGGCAATAACGCCGCAATATACAACCATTGATTTTTTTCTAATTCAATCTGCACGACTAAAATAGGTGGATTTAGGGGTTCTAAACTTAATGTATTATGTACCCATGAACGAGGTAAATCGCTCAATAAAATATCATTTTTTAGAACATGTAGCGTTTCAGGACGAGAAAATTCAACTTTTATCGTCGATAATCGCGGTAGTTTTTGGTGAAGCACCTTTTCAAAAACAGAAACTGCCATCTGTTTTTGTTCTGAATGTGCGATAGGATTAATTCGAATTTCTTCATCATTAAAAGAGACAAAAAAACGCGTCCCTCCCATATTACGTAGCTGGTCTAACACAATATGACGATATTGCATTGGTAGTGATTGGAAAAACGTCACCGTTGAAGCAAACATTGTTGCCATGCTTGCTGATGTTGATTGCAAGCCATCTAAATCTCGCTGTTTCGATTGACTATACCAAATAGACGTTGCAATAACTTGTGCCAAAAAAACGGCTAATAACGTTAACCATAATGTTCTCGCAACCAATGATTTCGGGTACAACACTTTCCAATTCATCGAGCATTATCCATAGCGTAAAAAAGTGTGACGCTCATACAAGCCATCACACTTTATTAGGTGTCATTATGATAGGGTTAAACGTCTTCATAAACCACATCAGCAGTAAAGATATAACCATTACCGCGACTGGTTCTTATTAACCGTTGAGTGCGCCCCTTATCACCTAACCGTTGTCGTAATCGACTTAAAGCAACATCAATACCACGCTCAGAAGGTAAGGTATCTCGTCCTCGAGTTGCATAAGAAATAGTGTCACGATCTAATATTTCTTGTGGACGTGATAAAAACAACATCAATAATGAATAATCACCTCCCGTAAGTTCAAAATCTTGTTTTTTATTGAGATCAAACAAACAGTGTGTTGTGGTATCAAGTCGCCAATTTGCAAAACGAATAAACTTAGCTTCTGTAGATATAGACTGACTTTCTGTAGGCTTTATTCGCCTTAATAAAGCTTTAATACGAGCCAATAACTGACGAGGGCTAAATGGCTTAGCAATATAGTCATCAGCCCCTATTTCAAGACCAATGATCTGATCCATCTCATCAGAAACAGCCGTTAGCATGATGATAGGTACATTTGAGCTTTTACGAATATACTGACACAAAGTAAAGCCATCATCGCCTGGCATCATCACGTCTAATAAAATTAAATCAGGGTAACCAGCAGCTAAACGCCGTTTCATCTCCTCGCCCCCCGCCGCCGTAATTACCTCAAAGCCGTTTTTTGTTAAATATTCATCCAGTAATTCACGGATTTCTTGGTCATCGTCAACAACGAGTACTGTTTTGGTTGCACCCATTTTACTCACCCTTACAAATTAGAAAGCGCATTTAAACTGATGTTTTTAACTGCGCATTCTATAACAAGTAGACAAAATGCTTCAATGCTGAATAAAACGCACCATGTGATCTATCTATCACTAAGCATATTCAATCAACAAACATTGACGATAAACAACGAAAAACACTCAAGACAATAACGTCAAGAGTGTTTGTTTAAAAACCAACAATAGAAAAAGAGTGATTCTACTCTCGTGAAGCACCTTGCTCGCTTAATGCTTCTGCTAATGTTGATCGTGATAATCGACCAGTAACGTCACCATCTTTATTAATCACAGGCAGTGGATGCTCACTGTCTAATGTGTCTGGGATCACCGTTTCCAATAAAGCATCGGTTGTTATCGCAGGTACGGTCTCTAACATCGATGAATCAATCGCTTTGCTGTAATCAGATTCATTTACACGTTCTAACGTCTGTTGAGTGATCACGCCTTGATACCCTTCATCATCAATGAAATAACCGTAATTATCTTTTGCATTACGCATTTCTGCTATCGCTTCGCCAATGGTTTCAGCTGAAATTCTAACCCCTTGTGGCTTCATTACTGTCGCAACTGTTAACGCTCGAGCGCGATTCACATCTTTAACAAATGCTTCTACATAATCATCAGCAGGGTTAAGTAAAATATCAACAGGTTTACCTTGTTGGATCAACTTACCATCACGCAAAATAGCAATGCGATCACCTAACCGTAATGCTTCATCAAGATCATGAGTAATAAAAATAATCGTTTTATGCAGTTTTTCTTGTAATTCAATAAGCTGATCTTGCATTTCACTTCTAATAAGGGGGTCTAATGCAGAAAAAGCTTCATCCATTAACAATACTTCAGCATTTGTACATAATGCCCGCGCTAATCCCACTCGCTGTTGTTGTCCTCCAGATAAATTAGCTGGATAACTTTGTTCATATCCAGCTAATCCAACCGTGGTTAGCCATTGTTGCGCTTGTTGTTGCCACTGATCAGATTTAACCCCTTGAACCTGTAAACCATAACCAACATTTTGCAATACGGTACGATGCGGCATTAAACCAAACCGTTGAAATACCATCGACATTTTATGACGACGGAAATCCTGTAATTGCTTGGCATTTAAGGTCATTACATCTGTATTTTCTATCGTAATGCTACCTTCTGTCGGTTCAATCAAGCGATTAAAATGGCGTATTAATGTCGATTTACCAGAGCCTGACAGCCCCATAATGACAAAAATTTCACCCGGATAAATATTCAAATTAATATCACTTAA
The DNA here is from genome assembly GCF_024529955.1 of Photobacterium toruni. Taxonomy (NCBI): domain Bacteria; kingdom Pseudomonadati; phylum Pseudomonadota; class Gammaproteobacteria; order Vibrionales; family Vibrionaceae; genus Photobacterium; species Photobacterium toruni. Next base: position 959,076 of record NZ_AP024855.1, on the reverse strand, counting down.
GCCCACGGTATGACCGGTTTCAGCCAAAATAGCATCTTTAGATTGTCCGGCTTTTACCTTGGTAAGTACTTGCTTATCTTTAGGACCAAAGATCTTATACAGATTTTTAACTTGAATAAGTGGAACACTGTTATGTTTATTACTCATTTGGGTGTCCCTCCTAAATGCTGCTGACTTCGTTGAGCATAGCTTTGAGAGATACGGTCAAAAATAATCGCTAGTGCCACAATAGCTAAACCATTTAGCAACCCTAAGGTGAAATACTGATTCGTAATTGATTTAAGGACTGGTTGGCCTAGCCCTTTAACGCCAATCATCGATGCAATAACCACCATCGCCAATGCCATCATAATCGTTTGATTTATACCCGCCATTATATTGGGCATTGCTAAAGGAATTTGTACGCCAAATAAACGTTGCATAGAGCTTGCACCATAAGCGGTTGCCGCCTCCAATACTTCTTCGTCCACTAAACGAATGCCTAAGTTTGTTAAACGAATAACAGGAGGGACGGCATAAATAACAACGGCTATCACACCTGGAATTTTACCAATCCCGAGTAACATCACTACGGGGATTAAATAGACAAAGGCAGGCATGGTTTGCATCACATCAAGTAGTGGCGTCACAATACGTTGAATACGATCGGATCTTGCCATTGCGATGCCTGTTGGTATACCTATTGCAATAGCGACCAAAGTGGAGACTAAAATAATACTCATGGTGCGCATGGTATTATCCCACATTCCAAAAACACCAATCAGCACAAAAGAAATCACAACCCCAAGCGATAACTTCCAAGAGCGACTAGCCATATAAGCGATTGCCGCTAATACCGCAATCACTAACCACCAAGGCGTCGCCAGTAACAGTTTTTCAAACCAAATTAAAAAGGTCAGTAAAGGATCAAAAAAGCTTTCAATGGTATCACCATATTCGCGAGAAAATGCACGATAACTACCATCTAATGTTTTCCTTATTTCAACTAACTGTGCTCGTTCAAGTTGAGGAAATTCTGTTATCCATGAATCATTTGACATAAGTATCATCCATTTACTTATAAATCTTGTAATGCAGTTTTAACTTTTTTAGCTACATCTGTTGATACCCATTGGGTCCAAATAGCTTCATGGTTGGTTAAAAATTCCACCATAATCGCTTCACCATCAGCTTGATTCTCTTCCATCCATGCTAATAACCCATTCATTTCATTATTGGTAAATGAACGTGCTGATAAATATTTTACGGCGTCTGTTGAACGAGCAGCAAATGAGGTAGTAATAATTGTATCAACTGCTGATGGTGGGTACATCGTGACTTTAGGATCGACACATTCAGGATCGGTGATACACGATGAGAAGTATTTCGCATCAACACCTGAACCGAAATCAACCTTAACCATTTTATATTTACCAAGAACGGCGGTAGGAGCCCAGTAATAACCAAACCATGGTTGTTTTCGCTCATAAGCCTTAGCGATTGAACCTGATAAACCCGCACCTGAACCGGGATCAATCAAGTCAAATCCAGACTGAGCTAAATCAAGTGCTTTAAATAAATTACCTGCTGATATTTGACAGTTCCAACCAGCAGGACAACCGTAAAATGCTGCTTTTTCAGGATCCTCTGGATGAGTAAATAACTTTGCATTTTTCTTTATACCTGCAATGGTGACCAATTCTGGTATCTGTTCGACCATATATTCAGGCACCCAAAACCCTTCTTCGCCACCATCAGAAAATGTTGGTCCCGCAAATTTTAGTCGCCCTTCTTTTACACCACGATCAAGCGCACTTTTTAATGAATTACTCCACATTTCAGGTGCAATATCTGGCTCTCCTTTTTCAATCATGGACGTACCCGTTGGCATTGTGTCACCTGGTACTAATTCCGTATCACAGCCATAACCATGTTGTAAAATAAAACTATCAACGTTGGCAATTAAAGTCGCCGAGTTCCAATTCATATCAGCAATTGTTACTTTGCCACATTCTTCTGCATTTATTTGTGTTGAAAAACCTATCGTGAATAAAGACGCTATAACTAACTTACGCATAAATAATTTCCCTTTATTTACCTACAACTAAACGTATATAATACTTAGTAGTCTAAACAAATAATCACTCCAGCACAAAGAAATACAACAAATAAACCACAATAAACACACAATTGAATAGCGATAAATCATCATTTTATCTACGAATATCGTTTTATTTATACTGAATATAAATACTACTTTTTATCGTTTTTATGACTAATTTTGCTTATTATGGTTTCAGTATTTATTAGTGATGGAAATAACAATGTATAAATTAGTTGCACTTGATATGGACGGCACATTACTGAATTCAGATGGCACTATTTCAGCAATCAATAAACAAGCAATTGCTGCTGCGCGCGAGCAAGGTGTCTATGTAGTATTAGCATCTGGCCGTCCGATTGAGGGTATGACATGGGCCTTGAAAGAGCTTAATATGGACAGCGATAATGATTTTGTATTGTCATATAACGCATCTTTAGTACAGCGTGTTGCAAGTCAAGAAGTGGTTAGAAGTCAAACCTTAAAAGGTATTGATGCTAAAACTATTGCAGCCATTGCCCATGATCTTGGTGTTCATGTTCATGCCTTTTCTCGTCGTCAGGGTTTAATTACTCCTGAGCATAATTACTATACTGATCATGAAGCTAAAATTAATGGCTTAACCATCACATTAGCAAATTTTGCAGAGCTTGATGACAATGAAGAAATCATGAAAGTAATGATCATTGATGAAGCTGAACGTCTTGAAGCGGCTATCGCACAATTACCTTCTGACCTATACCAACAGTATACTATTGTAAGAAGTGCACCATTTTTCCTTGAGTTTATGCATACCAATAGCAATAAAGGGGTGGGTGTTAAAGCACTAGCAGATTTCTTAAATATTAAACAAGATGAAGTTATTGCAATGGGTGATGCCGGGAATGATCATCACATGATTGAATTTGCGGGTTTAGGTGTGGCGATGGGAAATGCTACCGATGAAACAAAAGCGATTGCTAACTATATTACCGATACTAATAATAACGGTGGTGTTGCGCAAGTTATTGAGAAATTTATTCTTAACGCTTAATATCTAAAAATAGATGTTAAAAAAGCCAGTCATACTGGCTTTTTTTCGTTATGACTATTGTTAATTATTTAGCAAGAGTCACACTATCAACGTCAATTGTACGTACTGTCCAATCTTTATCTACTTCACCACGAATGATGATTTTAGTTGCTGGTGTTACTGTCATACCATGCCAATCTTTGTGATCGATCTCGATTTTCATTTCACCAGTTGCATCTTTGAACATGTAATCTTCTTTACCAATTGAAGATATAATATGACCAGTAAGCTCTACAGCTGCATTATCATCTGCTTGTGAAGCGGCTTTTACTGTGTTTAATACAGGAATAGCACTTGGACCATTAAAACCACCTTGGTTCTGAGCAAGTGGTGCAGCCTCTTGAGGGCCACTAAAACCGCCTTGATTAGATTGCTGTGCCGCCATTACTGACATTGATGAAAACACAAGAACTGAAGCTACAAGTAATTTTTTCATTCGTCTATCTTCCACAGAATTATTTAATGATGACATAATGTCTTAGGTATAATCGTTTGAAGTATAACGCTAAGCGATTAATTTCGAAATATTATTTAATCTCTATAAATGATAAATCACCTTTACAATATTTATGCTATTTCTTTGATCATATGTGACGCTAGAAAAACTGACACTATTGTTTCAATATTATCTTCCAGTACTTTGCCTTCACAATTTGGAGAGATGTTCATTACTTGCGGCCAAAAAAGCAGCCCTTGAAATAAGCTAATGTAAATATTCGTCAACAATATTACATTTTTATCAACCATACATTTAGCAGTAATCGCCTGCTGAAACCAATCCGTTATCGCTTTCGTACTGTATAAATCTTTAATCAAATTTAATGCTAATTCAGGTTGACGCAAAAACTCCATCACAATCGTACGTGATAATGCAATACCGTATGTTGAATACAGAATATCAGCTTCACGACGAGTAATTGCCGTCAATTGCTCTGTTAATGTTTTGGTAGGATCAAACTCATACTTAACATTTTCACTTACAGACTCTTGAATAATGGTGAGTACTGAAACAAATAACACCTCTTTACTCTCGAAGTGACGGTATAGCGTTCGTTTAGAGACCCCAGCTTCTGTTGAGATACGATCCATATTAGACGCTAAAAATCCATGCGTTATAAATTCTTCCTTGGCAGCTTCAATAATGGCTAAGTGTTTACGTTCAGTTTGCTTCATCCTTAAGAGATTCCCCATCGTGTTTTATTTCAGATTATGAGCGCAGTCTAACAATCTGAAACAAAAAAGTATACTTGCTAGTTTACAATTAACTTTTTATCACTAAAATGCACTTTAAGTTTGCTTTTTTGGCAATCAATGTAATTAACCAATTTAATGATAGTGGAGAACACGGTGAAAACTCATTCAGCAATGTCCAATGTGGCATCGTTAACAATTAATAAGCTGGCTGTTGCCATTAGCTTATCTTTAGCGGTCGTGATCTTGTCAGGATGTGATAGTCAAAAAGAAACAACTGTCACTGCACCTATCGTTAATCTTGCATTAACTGAAATTGTGATGCCAAAAGCAAATACAAACTTAAATTTTAATGGTGTGATCCGTTCTGCTGAACGCGCCGATTTATCCTTTCAAATTAATGGCCGAGTGAGTCATATTTTTGTTAATGAGGGTGATAAAGTCCATCAAGGTCAACTGCTGGCAAAATTAGATCCTAAAGATGCTCAAACAGCATTTTCAGCGGCACAACTTGAATTAAACAACGCTAAAAAAGATTACTTACGTGGAAAGGCAATTTATGAGAACTCACAAGCGATTGCAAAAAGTGATCTTGATGAACTACTAACACGCTACGATTTAGCACAAAATCGCCTTGAAGAAACAAAAAATCAGCTTGCTTATACCCAATTAAAAGCTCCTTTTTCAGGCATTATTGGTCGTAAGTTAATTGATAATCATGTGCAAATTCAAGCAAATAAATCAGTATTAACGTTACATAATCTTGATAATTTAGAAGTAGTGATCAATATCCCCGACACCATAATGCTAACAGGGATGCAATGTGATAAAGCCAATGCTGAAATCAATAATATTCCAGGACACTTATTACCATTAAGTTTACGCACTTATTCAACTCAAGCAGATCCTATTACACAGACGTTCTCTGTTGTATTAGGTATCGATGATTTAAAAGGGCTAAATATCTTGCCCGGTATGGCTGTCAAAGTATCGCCAAGTTTAACGGAGTGCCCAGAAGAAAATAATAACCCGCTAACAGTGCCATTAACCGCCGTTGTCCCTGATAACCAAAACAAACAATTTGTGTGGGTCGTCGGTATGAATAACATTGTTGAAAAACGTTATATCAAAGTGGGCACTATCAATAAAAATTGCATCACGGTTCCTTTTGGCCTTAAGGCTGGTGAGCGTATTGTTATTGCTGGCGTATCAAAATTAAAAAATGGTATGGAAATTCGCCCATACACAGACACAACTCAAAACGGAGTGTAATTAATGGATATCGCTCGCTATACCATAGCCAAGCGCACCAGTGTTTGGGTAATGATTGCTATCATTCTCATTGGTGGCTACATCAGCTATCTAAAATTAGGTCGTTTTGAAGATCCTGAATTTGTGATCCGTCAAGCTGTTATTATTACACCTTATGCGGGAGCAACAGCACAAGAAGTTTCTGATGAAGTCACTGATATTATTGAAGGTGCAGTACAATCATTACAAGAACTGAAAGAAGTTAAATCCGTATCTAAACAAGGTATGTCTGAAGTTACCGTTGAGATAAAACTTGAGTTTGCGAAAACCCAAGCAGACCTTCAACAAGTATGGGACAAATTACGCCGCAAAGTGGTGGATGCACAGCGTCAATTACCACCAGGTGCGGGCCCATCAATTGTTAATGATGACTTCTCTGACGTTTATGCATTGTTCTTTGCCGTAACCGGTGAAGGGTTTACTGATAAGCAACTATCAGATTATGTTGATAGCTTACGTCGTGAATTAGTACTTGTTCCCGGCGTTGCTAAAACAGCGACCCTAGCAGAGCAGCAAGAAACGATTTTTGTTGAATTCACCAGTGAGCGTTTAGCTAAGTTTGGGCTATCTGTCGATAATGTTCTATCGGTATTACAAAAACAAAACATTGTTAATGTCGCTGGTAGTTTAACCGCCAATGGAATGCGTATTCCTGTAATACCGACACCAAATGTAAATTCTTTTAATGACTTACGTAATCTACAAGTCGGAATTGGTGATAATCACACCGTATTGCATCTTAAAGATATAGCGACCGTTAAACGTGGCTATCAAGAACCAGCATCAATGTTGATGCGCTATAACGGTGAACGTGCAATTGGCTTTGGTATTTCTAACGTTACTGGTGGTAACGTGGTTGATATGGGTGATGCAGTTAAAGCTCGTATTGCTGAATTAGAAGGCCAACGTCCACTGGGTATAGAACTGAATGTTATCTCAATGCAATCAGATTCTGTGCGTGATTCAGTAACGAACTTTATTGATAATCTTATTGCAGCAGTCGTCATTGTATTTATTGTACTATTGCTGTTTATGGGGGTTCGCTCAGGCATCATTATTGGTTTTGTGTTAGTGCTCACTGTCGCAGGTACGCTATGTATCATGCTTATTGATGACATTGCAATGCAACGTATCTCTCTTGGCGCCCTGATTATTGCTCTGGGTATGCTGGTAGATAATGCCATAGTGGTTACTGACGGTATTTTAGTTCGTTTACAAAATGATGAAGATCGTGAAGTTGTTATTCCAGAAGTCGTTAATGCAACTAAATGGCCACTATTAGGCGGTACGGTTGTTGGTATCTGTGCGTTTAGTGCTATCGGCTTGTCACCATCAGATATGGGTGAATATGCCGGTTCGTTATTCTGGGTTATCCTTTACTCTATGCTTTTAAGTTGGCTCTTTGCAGTAACGGTGACGCCACTACTGTGTCACCAATTCCTAAAAGTTAAAGTGAAGACAGGTACGGATAAACCAAGCAAAGTTGTTATTGGTTATAAAGGCTTATTATCGTGGGTACTGCTTCATCGTAAAACAACTGGGCTATTGTTAGTCGCAACACTTGTCGGTGCAATGTGGGGAGTTAAATATGTTCCTCCAGGCTTTATGCCTGAATCACAACGCGCACAATTTGTGGTTGATGTTTACTTACCGCAAGGTACTGATATTCAAAATACACAAGCAATTGTGGCTAACATAGAACAAGATGTTAAACAAAAGCCAGGTATCAGTAATATCTCAAGCTTCATCGGTGGTGGCGGATTACGTTTCATGCTGACTTATGCACCAGAAGCTCGTAACCCAAGCTACGGTCAATTACTGATCGACATTGATGATTATCGTAATATTGCGCCATTATTAGTTGAACTTCAAAAAGAGCTTGATATTAAATACCCAGAAGCATCAATCAAAGTGTGGAAATTCATGCTTGGTCGAGGCGGCGGTAAGAAAATTGAAGCTGGCTTTAAAGGCCCTGATAGTAAGGTCTTACGTAACCTTGCAGAACAAGCTAAAACTATCATGCTAAATGATCCTAACTTAATCGCGGTTCAAGATGATTGGCGTCAGCAAGTTCCGGTAATAAAGCCAATATACTCAACGGAAAAGGCACAACGTTTTGGCTTAACTAATCAAGAAATAAGTCAGGCAATTGCTCAAACATTGACAGGCCGAAACATTGGTGTTTACCGCGAGGGCAATGATTTAATCCCGATCATTGTGCGAGCACCAGACAATGAACGTACTCATGAACGAGCGATTGAAAATACTGAAGTTTATAGCCGTATGGTCAATGGGTTAATTCCTGTAAGCCAATTAGTCGAGTCGGTTAACGTTGCTTGGGAAGATGCAATCCTACGCCGTATAAACCGTATTCCAACGATTCTGGTTCAAGCAGATCCTGCACCAGGAGTCTTTACTGCTGATGCTTTCAATGATCTACGCAGCAAAATAGAAGCAATTGAGTTACCACCAGGCTATGAGTTGACATGGTACGGTGAATATAAAGCGTCAAATGATGCTAATGAAGGTCTTGCAACATCAGCCCCTTACGGCTTTGCTGCAATGATTTTAGCCGTGATCTTTATGTTTAACGCGCTACGTCAACCATTAGTGATTTGGTTAACGGTACCTTTTGCTTTAGTGGGTGTCACTGTTGGCTTAGTTATTTTCCAAACGCCATTTGAATTTATGGCGATTCTGGGCTTCCTAAGTTTAATCGGTATGATGGTGAAAAATGCTATCGTATTAGTTGACCAAACCGATGTTGAAATCGCAGACGGTAAAACACCGTATCAGGCAATTATTGACTCAGCACTTAGTCGTGCACGTCCAGTCTTACTGGGTGCATTTACGACTATCTTAGGTGTTGCGCCATTATTGGTAGATCCATTCTTTAAGAGTATGGCAGTAACGATTATGTTTGGTCTGTTGTTTGCAACCATCCTGACATTAGTTGTGATTCCATTACTGTATGCAGTTTTGTTCCGCGTTAAAGTAGACACACCACAGCAATAAACAAGCGAAAAGGGAGTGACATCATTGATGCTCACTCCCTTTTTTTATCTGTTAAACGTTATAAACAACAACACTATTATTGAAATTATTTTTTAATATAATCAACAAGATCTGCAGCTAAACGTCGCAATACGCCTGAGTCTGGATGTGTATGAGACAATACACGAATACCATAAATACCCATCACTAAAAATTGTGCTAGCTGTTGGCTATCTCGCTGATTATCAATTTCATTATTTTGCTGTGCTAACGCAAGTTGCCCTGCCAATGCTTGCTGCCATTGTTTTAGCATGTCGCTGATAATATCCGCCACTTCAATATCTTGTTGAGCAAGTTCACTCAAGGCCTTTTGCAATAAACAATCTTTGATCTGTTCACGCTCACACTCATCAACAACATGTTCAAGGTAAGTTGTAATTGCTTTCATCACTGATGTTGATTGCGAAAACAAAGCCACAAACTGTGCATAGCGTTGATCGCTATAATGCTCTAATGCTGCTAATAGCAACCCTCGTTTGTTTTTAAAAGCGCAATAAATCGAGCCAGGATGAAGCCCTGTTGCCTGCTTTAAATCTTGCATACTGGTATTTTTATAACCTTTAGTTATAAAAATATCCATTGCCGATCGTAATACACAATCACGATCAAATTCAGCACTACGCATAATGACTCTCTTTTGCTTTAATTCATGCTAGTTTACTTAACATTGAGCAATCATTCAAAAAACTCTTGAATGATTGCTCAAATAAGTCTAATTTGAATGAGCATTCAAATTAGAGGTAAAAATCATGCTCGATACTCTATTTCATCCTTTTGTACTTAACGATACGCTTACATTAAAAAACCGTATCCTTATGGCGCCATTAACACGTTGTATGGCTGATGATAACCTTGTTCCAACACCAGCAATGGTTGATTATTATGCCCGTCGTGCAGATACCGGACTTATTATTTCAGAAGCTATTTTAATCAGGGCTGATGGTCAAGGTTACCCACATACTCCAGGATTATTTACTCCAGAACAAATTAACGGCTGGCGTAACGTAACAGAAGCTGTTCATAATAATGGCGGTAAAATCTTCGCACAATTATGGCACACAGGTCGTGTCGCTCATCCGTTCTTTTTTGGTGGTGAATATGTACTTGCCCCTTCAGCTATTGCGCTTGAAGGTACTTTACCAAGAATGCGAGAATTGACTTACACCATACCTAAACCTGCTACTAAATCAGACATTGAACAACTTATAACTGATTTTAGTCAAGCAGCAGCAAATGCCATTGATGCTGGTTTTGATGGCGTAGAAATTCATGGAGCAAATGGTTATTTGATCGATCAATTTCTACATTTCAGTACCAATGAACGTAAAGATGAATTTGGTGGAACACCTGAAAATATGGCTCGTTTTCCATTGGCCATTATTGATGCAATTAGCCAGCGTATTGGTCAAGATCGTACCGGTTTACGTTTATCACCAGGTGGCTACTTCAATATTGAAGGTGATGCGCGAGATCGAGCTGTATTTGATTATTTATTACCAGAAGTTGAAAAACGGTGTTTAGCTTATTTACATGTTGGTATTTTTGATGACAGCATGCATTTTGAATACCTTGATGGTAGCGTGTCACACTATATGCGTACGCATTATCAACGCACCTTAGTTGGTGTCGGTTGCTATAGCCCACAAACAGGCAGTAATGCAATCGAAGCAGGAAAATTTGATTTATTAGCTATTGGTCGTCCATTAATTGCTAATCCTGATTATATTCATAAAGTACAAACAGGTAAGCAACTTACGCCATATGACGATACAATGCTCACTCAATTAATCTAATACATTTTTTACGCCTTAATCTTATAATATTAAGGCGTTTATTTTACAGTTATTCATAATTTAGTTATAAATAACGAAAAATTATTATTTGCATTGGTATAGATAGACAAAAGCCCAGTTTAGCTCTTATGATAATAATAGCTAAAATAATAATGATAGAAAATAATGATGAATATCAAACAGCAGCAATCAACCAAAAAAATACTTTTGGTGAGTTTATTTCTCGCGGTAAGTAGTTATACCTCACAGGCTAATGCTGAAACAGCATTGCCTTCAACAGTAAATAATTCTTTAGATTATAGCAGCAGCAATAGCCTGCTTTTAGAGCAATATAAAGATAACTTTGTTCTACCTTTTTATTATACCCAGTCTCCAAATATCAAAGAATATCAATCAATTATACCGGAAGATGGTAAATTAAGTAAATATAATGTCAACTTTCAGATCAGCTTGAAATATCGCTTATTTTCAGGTCTTATTGATGATAATGACCAACTATATTTTGCTTATACTCAACGCTCAAATTGGCAAGCCTATGCATCGTCAGCATTCTTCCGTGATACAGAATATGAACCTTCTGTTTTCTGGACTTTTCCCACAAAAACAACGTATACCGATGGCTTTCACTATGCTGGTAGTACGTTAGGTTTAGTCCATCAATCTAATGGACGTGGAGGTGAACAAGAGCGCAGCTGGAATCGTGCATTTGTTGACATGACGTTCAAAAAAAATAACTTAACATTAAGTATTAAGCCATGGGCGCGGCTCGATTTCGGTGCTAAAGATTATAATAAAGATATCAATAACTATCTTGGCTATGGTCGTATCAGCATGAATTGGAATATTGATGGCAAAAGTATGATCACTTTTACCGTACGAAATGCACTTGAAAGTGGTTTCTCACGAGGTTATGAAAAAATCACCTTAAACTTCCCGATTTATAAACGTCTGCGTGGCTATTTAATATTTGAAAGTGGTTATGGTATTTCTATTTCAGACTACAATCATTACGATAATGCCGGTGGTATTGGTTTTTCATTTTAATTAGATGATTATATTTATCTCTAGTATTAAGTAGCATATAAACAATATGCATAAAATAACTAGAGATAAAAATCCTATTAATATAATAAGAATCTAATTGCTGAAAAATATATTAATCTCATCTTTAGCTTCTTATTTAGCAATTATTACTTTACTCTCACTATATTATATGTCTTTAATAGCACATCTATGCTATGAGATATTTATTCCTCTTATTTGCCATTACTATTAAAATAATTTATTGATAAAACTAGCCTGTGAATATTAATCAATCAACATACTTATCTGTACTCATTCAGACGCTATCATTAGCTCCCTATCCTGCTGGTTTAAAAACGAAAGATGGTGTTTTTGAATATGGCAATGAGGCTTATCGAAAACTCGTTAATGCACCACAAGATATTAAAGGATTAAAAGATAGTGATTTTCTCTGTGATACTGCCGCATTTCACGATATTTTTCTTGAACAAGATAAATTATCATTAACACAAAATAAAACCATCATGACCATTGATGTGCACAATTACGCTGATGGACTGGATGCATATGTATTTACTAAACAACCCATTTTTATTAATGGCGTACCTTGGGGGGTTCAATTTACAGCAAATAAAGTAAAAGATTTAATAAATATGACGTCGTTTATAGAGGTACTTGCTGCTGGTAAATCAAATCTATCATTTAATACACCCCATCCTTTAGCTCCTAAATTAACATCATCTCAAGAAATTGTATTATTTTGGTTATTACGAGGACGACAAACGAAACAAATAGCACAACTTATTCATCGAACCCCTAAAGCCGTAGAAAAACACATCGCAAATTTAGTTTCTCGATTTTCTTGCTATGGTATTTCAAGTCGCACTGGATTAATTGAATATGCGCGTGGTAATGGTTGGTTAGCATTAATACCTGCACAACTGTTTAAAACGTCAATGTCTATTATTATCAATAATGATCAACCGAGTAATTAAGATTAAAAGTTACAGTAACTTAAGCAAGGGATTGTTTAGTTACATTAAATTGAAGCTATCATTTGTCAATTATTACTCATCTTATCATTAATCATTTATACGCCTAACAATCAGCTTAAAATTAATATTAACAGATCATACTCAACAATTTTAATGCAACAACGCATTTATCACATTTTAAATGAGAATAACCGTACCAGAAATAACGCCACTTTTGCTGCTCTTTTTATCTTTCCGCAAATCAATACGGTATGATAACTGCCAATCAATGGTTAGCGGGTATTAAGATATGTATCATCAAACACTTAAAAAATATTTTGGCTTTGATTCTTTACGTTTAGGACAAGAGGAAGTCATTACCCGTGTTCTCAATGGGCATTCTGCTGCCGCAATATTTCCGACAGGTTCGGGAAAATCGTTATGTTATCAGTTACCTGCAATTGAATTGCCTCATCTTACTTTAGTTATCTCGCCATTATTAGCATTAATGAAAGATCAACTCGATTTTTTAGCAACAAAAGGCATTCCTGCCGCTTCTATTGATTCCAGCCAAACTTGGCAGCAAACGCAACAAGTCATGCAACAAATTCGTCAAGGCGAAATCAAAGTATTAATGATTTCAGTTGAACGACTAAAAAACGAACGCTTTCGCCACTTTATTAGTCAAATTGCAATTTCATTATTAGTTGTTGATGAAGCACACTGTATTTCAGAATGGGGGCATAATTTCCGCCCCGATTACCTGAAATTACCACACTATCAACAAGCCTTAAATATTCCACAAGTGTTATTACTTACAGCAACAGCAACCCCTGCAGTTATTCAAGATATGCAGGATAAATTTGCGATTGCTAAAGATAATATTATTGTGACGGGTTTTTACCGCGATAACCTTGATTTAACGGTATTAGCAGCAGATGAAGATGAAAAAATAGATACCCTTAAACATCAACTTTCTCAGCGAAGTAATGAACCATCAATTGTTTATGTCACCTTACAGCACACAGCAGAGCAAGTCGCCGATGCACTTACTCGCAATCACTTTCCTGCGCAAGCTTACCATGCTGGAATGGACGCCGATCACCGTCAGACTATTCAACAACAATTTATGAATGGCGAAATCAATTGTATTGTAGCAACCATTGCTTTTGGTATGGGAATTGATAAGTCTAATATTCGCCAAGTAATTCATTTTGATTTACCCAAATCAATCGAGAATTACAGTCAAGAAATTGGACGAGCAGGACGAGACGGTGAAATATCACAATGTACTGTTATCGCAAATAAATCAGGATTAAATGTATTAGAAAATTTTGTTTTTGGTGATACTCCCGACCGCAGTGCAATTGCTTATATTTTGCATGAAATACAAGCACAAGATCAGCAATGGGAAATCATGAGTGGCCGTCTATCAAAAGACAGTAATATTCGTTTATTACCGCTCAAAACATTATTGGTCTATCTTGAAATTCGCCATATTATTGAGCCTATGTTCACTTATTTTGCCGATTACCGCTACAAAATGAATGTGTCTCAATATGAGATTGCTCAACGCTTTCAAGGTGAACATCGTCAGTTTATTGAAACCATTTTTGCGTGCTCACCCAAAGCACGAGTTTGGCATACGTTAGATATGGATGCATTATGGCAGGGCTACCAAGTTGATAGAAAACGGGTTGTCGCAGCGATTGATTATTTGCATGAGCAAGGTTGGATCACCCTTGAAAGTAAGCAAATGACTGATGTTTATCGTATTAATCAACATCAATTTAATATCGAAACGGAAACAGAAGCGTTATATCAATTATTTCAACAAAAAGAACACAGCGAAATTAATCGTATTGAAAATATGATTGCCTTTTTTGAAAGTAAAAATTGTTTAAGCCATAAATTAGCCAGCTATTTTGCAGATCATCATGCACCTAAACAGTGTGGTCATTGCTCTGTTTGCCGTGGTAAATCCATTACCTTACCAGCATTACCTTCACTGCCCGAGATCAGCGATCAACAAATAATGATGTGGACTGATAGCTTTATTCTACGCAATGATAGTACTCCCTCAATAGCCGCTATCACCCGCTTTTTGCATGGTATGAGTACGCCATTAAATAGCAAAATAAAAGCCAAGCAATTGGAGGGATTTGGAATATTAGAAGCCTATCCTTTTCAACAAACCTTTGCCCATATTTGTCGCTTATACAGCCATAATAGTTGAAAAAACCATCATTAATTAAATCAATTTATTACTTTAATTGCTAAAAACTGACTTTTCATATTAATAAATAGCGATCTGACTTACATCGCTTTAAAATACATAAATTAACTAATAGGAAGTAAAGTTATGACTACAGAAAATCAAGAATACCAACCATGTGACGCTTGTGGTGTTTCAGCTGAAATGGGCTTTATGATCAAAGAAAATGATGATATTGCTGATGTACAGATTTTTGCTAAGGGCAAAACTGCATTGGAATTAGAACTTGCGAATTACCTAGCACTAGCACAACAAGTTAATGCTAATTTTAAAGTAGAAACAACACCAGTTGATGAAACAAGTACAGAATTAACAGCTCGAATCCAATTTGAATGTAGTGCTGAAAAATTAATTTTTGAACTTAAAAGCCGCTCTCTAGCGAAATAATTTATCAAATAAGCGGTGATTACCGCTTTGATAGCCAATAAAGCCAGTAAACAATCGTATCTTGTAATTAACGCAAAATACAATCTGATACTGGCTTTATTATTTATTCTTGGCAGCAGTTACAGACGTAGAAACAGCCTGACGCACGCCCCATTTTAAAGGACCATTTAACTCAATCTCTTGTGCCGGAATACATTCCAAAACAATATTACCAGTAGTGATAACGGCCCCTAATGAGTATCCTTCTCCTGCGTACAAGCAATAACGTTGTGATAATGTATTTAACTGAAGTTCAGTCATGGGTTGAATCACTGCTATATTCTCAGTGCTATATTGCTTAGCATGGCTTATCACAACAAACCCGATAATACCGATAATCACTAACCATCCCCGCTTTAAAAAACGCATGATCTATCCTTATATGCTGTTATTCACATCTGTCATTTATATCAATGATTCATCGTCATGACACGATTAAGAATACTAATCACAATAAGTTTCTTAATGAATAGATTAGTATAATCAATAAACAAGAAGATATTATCTTTACTAAACAACAGATAAAAAAAAAGCCCAGAATCATCTGGGCTTAAAATATACTACTGCAATTAAGATTCAGAAAGTGGTAATACTTGCTTCACATAATCACCAGGGGCAACGCATAACGGAACATAAGTTTCATTACCCATTGCGCGTGGCGGTACTTGCTCAGCAGGACTAAATTCTGTTAACCATACATTCCAATGCGTCCACCAAGAACCTTCTTGACGTTTTGCACCTGCGAACCAAACATCTGCATTTTCTTCTTTGCTATCATTAACCCAGAAGCCATATTTATTCTTCTGAGGATGATTCACAATACCTGCAATATGGCCTGATTCACCTAAAACAAATGTTGATTTACCACCTAATTGTTTAGCACCACGGTAAGTACCTTGCCATAAAGCAATATGATCTTCTTGTGTAGAAATAAAGTATGTAGGTACTTTAATCTTACTCAAATCAATATACACACCGCCAACTTTATAGCCTTTATTTTCAACTAATTTATTATCTAAGTAGAACTGACGTAACAATGTATTGTGGCATTTAGCCGCAACATTCGTACTATCACCATTCCAATAGAGTAAATCAAAATCAATTAAGCTATTGCCTTTCAGATAGTTATTAACGTAATAGTTCCAATACAAACTATTTTCACGTAATAAACTAAATGTCACGCTCAGCGAACGTCCATCCATGTAACCCGCAGCATTATTTTGAGCTTCAATTGCCGAAATAATAGGATCGTTGATGTAAGCACCAATTTCACCAGGCTGAGAGAAATCTAATAGTGTCGTAAAGAATGACGCTGATTTAATACGATTACGCATACGTTTAGCAGCATAATATGCTAATGTTGTTGCTAATAACGTACCACCAATACAATAACCAGCAGTATTAATGTGTTTTTGACCCGTAATATCTTCTACAGCATCAACCGCTTTAACAACACCATCTAAGACATAATCTTCAAAATCAATATCTTTTAGCGATACATCAGGATTGCGCCACGACATCATAAATACTGTATGCCCTTGCTCAACAAGCCAACGCACCATTGAGTTATGCTCTCGCAAATCAAGAATATAGTATTTATTAATAAACGGTGGTACAACCAATAATGGCGTTTTATTTACAGCTTCGGTCAGTGGTTTATATTGAATTAATTCAAATAATTCATTTTTAAAAACCACCTCTCCTTCAGTGTTAGCAATACTGACACCAAGTTCAAATGCACCATCATTAGTCATTCGAATTTTTAATACATCAGCACTACTTTGTAGATCTTCTTGTAACAATTCCATCCCTTTAATCAAATTTTCACCATTTGTTTCAACGGTCAATTTGGCTAATTCAGGATTGGTTGTAACAAAATTAGTCGGTGACATTGCATTGATAGCTTGACGAGAGAAATAGCCTAAGCGTTCTTTCGCTTTTTCATCTACACCTTCAATAGAATCAATGGTTTCACGCATTGTATTACTGAATAGTAAATATGATTGCTTAATATAATTATAAAAAGCTTCATTTTCCCATGCAGGATCATTAAAGCGTTTGTCATCTTTTGCAGGCTTAATAAAGGCGCTTTCTGCTGTCGTATTACCGATTGCAACATTTTGCCAAATCTTAACTTGATTTTCCCACCAATCCATTTGGACTTTAACTAAAGCTTCAGGCTGAGCAACTGCTTTTTCTAAAAATTCAGTCGCATCTTCCAAGTTAATATCATTAAGTGCTTTAGTTACTGGGGTATTCATGG
The DNA here is from genome assembly GCF_024529955.1 of Photobacterium toruni. NCBI lineage: Bacteria > Pseudomonadati > Pseudomonadota > Gammaproteobacteria > Vibrionales > Vibrionaceae > Photobacterium > Photobacterium toruni. Next base: position 941,614 of record NZ_AP024855.1, on the reverse strand, counting down.
CTGCCTTGCCGGAGTCTAACTCCTTCCACCATAACTGGTTCATATCTTGGAGCTTGGCAAAGTAGTCCGAAAAGAAGTGATTGTTCATAACAAAAACCCTGTACTTGGACTAAGTAATCAGCCATATAATCATCTTATATGGCTGATTGATATAAGTTTTAGATAATTACGCAGTGACTAAGCACAGCGTAATATACCGTTACTTACTTAAATGGCAGGTGTTGCTTGTTTAACATTCTCTGCAACAAACTCTTCAACTTCAGTTTTAAAGCTTTGTGCTACAGAAGAAAATTTATTGCTATCATCAAGAAGCTGTTGAGAAAGCTTAGTAAGTGTCTCAAGCTGCTGACCATTAAATGCTGTTAGTGACTGAATATCTTTTACTTCACTTACTGCTTTAAGTTGCTTCAAGCCAAGATCGCTATAAGCACGAACAGCAGACAATTGAAGCTCAGTTAATTGCTCAACATTTTTAGCAAATACTTTGTTGAATTTCGCGTATGGTGCTAGTGTTTTTTCTGTTTGCTCAGAAAAAGATTTAAACATTTCCGTATACATAAAACATTCCTCATTGATAGTAATAAAAGTGTGGCCTAATAAGTAGTACCACACTGATTGTATTAGTTTATTTACTTACACACGTTTTAAAATAACTGCAGTACCCATACCGCCACCTACACACAATGTTGCCATGCCGTATTTATCATCACGACGGCGCATTTCATGTAATAAGCTAACAAGGATACGGCTACCAGATGCACCTAGAGGGTGACCCAGAGCAATTGCACCACCATTTACATTCGCACGTTCAACTAAATCTTCCACTTTCGTGCCAGTTTCTCTAGCGACTTCATGGAATACACCTAATGCTTGACCAGCAAAGGCTTCGTTAAATTCAAGAAGATCAATATCTTCAATTGAAAGATTTGCTTTTTCTAAGGCTTTAATTACCGCAGGAACAGGACCTAAGCCCATGATCTCAGGCGCAACACCAGCTTGAGCATAGCTTTCAACTTCTGCTAACGGTGTTAAATTATATTTAGCAACAGCAGCTTCTGATGCAACAATAATTGCACTTGCACCATCGTTAATACCAGAAGCATTACCCGCAGTAACAGACCCATCACGATTAAAAGCAGGACGAAGCTTAGCAAGATCATCAATAGAAGCATTGGCTTTTGGATATTCGTCAGTATCGACAATCACTGTTTCACGACGACTAACGACTTCTACAGGACAAATTTCAGCAACAAAGCGTCCTTGTTCAATCGCAGCTACTGCTTTTTGTTGACTAGCAAGTGCAAAGTTATCTTGCTGCTCACGTGTTAAACCAACTTTTTCCACCACATTTTCAGCAGTAACACCCATATGGTAGTTATTAAATACGTCAGTTAAACCATCAGCAATTAAAAGATCTGTTAGCTCAAGGTTACCCATTTTTTGACCATCACGGATCTTTGATGATGCACAAAACGGAATTTGAGACATATTTTCAGCACCAGCAGCAATCACAAGATCTGCATCACCCGCTTTGATATGAGCAGCAGCATCCATCAATGCTTTCATACCACTACCACAAACCATGTTAAGCGAGTAAGCTGGCACTTCATTGGGTAAACCAGCATAAATAGCAGCTTGACGCCCAGGACCCATACCTTGACCTGCACCAACGACATTACCTAAAATAACTTCATCAATCGCATCTGCTGGAACGTCGATTTGCGCTAATGCACCTTTAATTGCAACCGCTCCGAGTTGTGCTGCAGAAACTGATTTTAGCGCACCATTAAAACTACCGATTGGGGTACGTTTTGCGGCAACAATGTATACCTTAGCCATATTTTGCATCCTTTCTATATATGTTTTGTTATTATGTCTTTGTTATAACAGGCACAATTAGTGCATGTATAAACCACCATTTACTGACAATGTTTCACCAGTAATGTATGCCGCTGCATCACTTGCTAAAAAGACAACCGCTGCCGCAACTTCTTGAGGCTGCGCTAAGCGTTTCATCGGAATTTCTGCTTTAATTGATTCAAGTACTTCAGGTTTAATCGCTTCAACCATCGCCGTACCGGTATAACCAGGGGCAATTGCATTAACAGTAACACCAGCGCGTGCACCTTCTGCTGCTAACGCTTTAGTAAAGCCAATCATGCCAGCTTTAGCCGCTGAGTAATTCGTTTGGCCAAACTGTCCTTTAAGACCATTAACTGAAGTAATATTAATGATACGAGCATTACCATGTTGGCACATAGATTCAAATAACGGTTGAGTGACATTAAATAAACTGTTGAGATTAGTATTAATAACGTCATTCCATTGTTCAGCCGTCATGCGTTTGAACATGGTATCTTTAGTGATACCTGCATTATTAACCAAAACATCAATATTGCCTTCTTGCTCTAATAATGCAGCCAAAGACTCTTTACAAAATGTGGTATCAGTTACATCTAAAGGTAGCAATTTTACGGATTCATCTGAGTAATTATTTTCCTTCAACCACTCTTTCGCTGACTGCTCACTTTTAGGATGATGAGTAGCAATAACACGAAAGCCAGCATCAACTAAGGCCTGAGTAATTGAAGAACCGATACCACCTTTTGCGCCAGTCACTAATGCTACTTTTTTCATTTCTAAGGCTCCTTCCTTTGATCTTATTTGTATTTATTAAAATAAATTTTTAAGCAAGTTTATGATTACATTTGGTGATCACTTGTCTGATGACAGATTCAAGATAACACCAATTAATTACAAACATATTGCATATAACGAACATAACAACACAGATGCATATCTATGGCAAGCAAAGGAGTTAACATTTTTAGAACTGCAAACACTCACTATTAACAAAAAAGTCACTAACAAATTACTTTATCATTAGTTTTAACATTTAGTCATCTCTCACAATCAACACTGTAAAAATAAAAACCATTTTAAATTAAACAATTACAAACAAAAAAAAACAAACAATAACCTAAACCGTTAAATATTTGTTATTAAATGCTAATGTTATGAGATATTTATATAGGCATATTATTTGATGACGTTTCAAAAAGATAACGATTGCTATTATTTTGATCCGCATTGGAAATGTTACAAAAATGGCACAAAACATAATTTATAGATTGAAGCTATAACTTTCATCCCAATACGATTAAACATAAAAATTATTCAATCAATCACATAGATTTCATGATCTCTTTTCATCAATAAGAGAATTAAATGTGAACTTAATCAAGATTTAGTAGTCCGAAAAAAAACTGTTTCATCTTCAGTATTTTGAATACCAAAGGAAATATCTGTATGTTAGCAAGCACATTCCAACGTCTAAATGATTACCTTCAAAGTCAGGTTATCGGTCAGCCTAATTTAGTCAAACAACTCTTAATTGCGTTACTAGCAGATGGGCATATTCTTGTTGAAGGTCCTCCTGGACTAGCAAAAACACGGGCTGTAAAAGTACTGTCTGATTGCATTGAAGGCGACTTTCATCGTATCCAATTCACTCCCGATTTATTGCCTTCAGATTTAACAGGTACTGATATTTTCCGTCCTGAGACCGCTGAATTTACTTTTCAACCCGGTCCTATCTTTAACTCATTAGTACTAGCAGATGAAATTAACCGCGCCCCCGCTAAAGTGCAGGCCGCGATGTTAGAAGCAATGGCTGAAAAACAAATTACGGCGGGTCGTAAAACTTACCCATTACCAGAATTATTTTTAGTAATGGCGACCCAAAATCCAATCGAGCAAGAGGGAACTTATCCACTTCCTGAAGCACAATTAGATCGCTTTTTATTACAACTTAATGTTGACTACCCTAATGCTGAAAGCGAGCTTGAAATTCTACGTCTTAATCGTGGTGAAGCGCTTGGTGTAGAAAAATCAGAACCAATCTGTATTAGTCAAAGTGATATTTTTGCCGCTCGAAAAGAAATATTAAATATTCATATGGCTGATGATGTTGAGCATTACATTATTCGATTAGTCATGGCGACACGTGAACCACATCGTTTTAGTGAACAATTACAATCATGGTTACAAATGGGGGTTAGTCCACGTGCAACATTAGCACTTGATCGTTGTGCACGTGCTCACGCTTGGCTTAGTGGTCGTGATTTTGTCACACCAGAAGATGTTCAGATTATGGCTTACCCTGTATTACGCCACCGCCTATTATTAAGTTATGAGGCACAAGCTGAAGGTATTGCTGCAGATCAAGTGGTTGAAACACTTATTTCTCAGGTCGCTAGCTTATGAAACCTACACACATCAACGTAGCGCTGCCACTCCATAGCGATGGCGTCAATGTGTGTCTAGCAGAGCTACTGCAATATAAAAATCAAGCGGTAAGATGGCTGGCACCCGCTAAAAGTATTTGGTCACAACTCAATGGTCATCATCAAAGCCGCCACAAAGGGCGTGGAATGAACTTCTCAGAAGTGCGCCCTTATCAAGCTGGCGATGATATCCGTTCTATTGACTGGCGAGTAACTGCGCGTACAGGAAAAACGCACACCAAATTATTTACCGAAGAACGTGAACAGCCGATTATGCTGTTTATCGACCTCAGTAATAGCATGCAATTTGGTTCACAGTTACTATTAAAATCAGTACAAGCAGCACATTTTGCGAGTCTATTAAGTTGGTTAGCTATAGATGAGCAAGATCGTATTGGTGCCATTATTTATAATGGAATTAATACTATAGAGTGTAAACCTACAGCGCGTCAGCGTGGGCCATTACAGATTATTAATGCATTAATTTCAGCTCAACACGATGCTCTACAAGCGGTAAATACCACCAACCACGATGGTTTTTCAATTGCACTTAAACGGTTACATTATCTATGCCCCAAAGGCAGTGAAATTATTATTATCAGTGATTTTTATACACTAAAAACTACTGATAAACGTCGCTTAAGCCAACTTCGACAGCATAATCGTATTCAATTTGTCCAAATTCATGATCCACTTGAACAAGGGCAAACACAATTCCGTGGCTATGAGCATGTTACTGATAATCAACAATCAGCATGGCTGGATTTCTCGGCAAAAAAAACACGTGATTCACTCAGCCAACAATATCAAATACATCAGAATTTTATTCATGAAATGGCAACCTCACTTGCTATACCATTGCATACTCTTTCTGCCGCACAGCCGCTATTGCAACAACTTGGCGCTCATTCTCAAGGAATAAGGTAATGACACAACTTACAGCACCAGCATTGCCATTGGCGGATATTCATCTTCACACAGAACCAAGCTTTTGGCCTCTTGCTTGGGGATGGTGGGCAGTAATTATTGTTAGCCTTATTCTTATAAGTTTGGGAGGGTATCGTTTTCGCTCTCACCGTCATTATTTTACAGCGAAAAAAGAAGCTCTTACCCTATTAAAAACCTACCGCTTTAACGATGGTATTACGGCAGTTAATACGGTACTGAAACAAGCGGCATTAAGCTATTTTCCACGGACGGTTATAGCCCCTTTAACAGGTATACAATGGCTGACTTTTCTTGATCAGCAATTACCAACGAAATACCGTGGTTTTATCAAACAACAGCAACTATGGCAGCAAGGTCTTTTTTCCTCAAAACCTCTCACCGAACAACAATTTCAAGAATGCCAGCAGCAGGCATTATTATGGCTACACCATGCCCTGCCCGCAAAAAACAATGATCATGGTAATGCTTCATCGATGATCACTAAGGAGTCGTCCAATGTTTGAATTTGTATGGCTATGGGCATGGGCCTTATTACCATTAGCTTGGTTCGTTTATCGATTCAGTAAACCCATCGCACAACCTGCAGCGATTCATTTGCCTCAGCTACCGCAAGGTGTTGGCCAAAAACAACCCAGCTCTATTATTCGAAAAGTGTTAATGACTTTAGTATGGGTGAGCCTTGTGTGTGCAATGGCTCGACCAGTATGGTATGGCGATCCGATAGAAATCAAACCAGAACACAGAGACATGCTATTGGCGGTCGATCTTTCAGGATCAATGGCCATTCCAGACATGGTGACTAAAAATGGTCAAAGTATTGATCGGCTCACTGCCGTCAAACATGTATTGGCTGATTTTATTGCTAAACGGAAAGGTGATCGTATTGGACTGGTCGTCTTTGCTGATCATGGCTACTTACAAACACCATTAACCTTTGATCGCAAAACCGTTGAACAACAACTTAATCGCACCGTACTGGGCTTAATTGGCCAAAGTACTGCAATTGGTGAAGGACTTGGGGTTGCAACAAAAACCTTTATCGACAGTAAAGCACCACAACGAGTGATTATTTTACTCAGTGATGGGGGGAATACTTCAGGCGTTATCGATCCTATTGAAGCAGCAAAACTGGCACAAGAAAGCCACGTTAAAATTTATACCATAGGTGTAGGTGCTGACAAAATGATTCAAAAAGGCTTCTTTGGAGATCGAGTTGTCAATCCGTCATCAGATCTGGATGAAAAAACATTAAGCAAGATCGCTGCGATGACTGGCGGTGAGTATTTCCGCGCGCGAAATCCACAACAACTCGCAAAAATTTACGATGTTATTAATAAACTTCAACCCGTTAATAATGCTCAACAAACATGGCGACCACGTGATGAGCTATTCCGTTATCCATTAGCGTTAGCACTGCTTTTATCCGTTATCATCGCTTTTATGAGGAAACGTCATGGCTGATTTTACCTTTCTACATCCATTGTGGTTTGCTGCATTAATTCCTGTGATCATTGTTCTGCCATGGCTAAAAGGTAAAGCACAGCATTCAGGCTTAATTGCTCCCCACCTTGCACAAAAATTGGGGCTAACCCAGCAACAGTCAAAAAGATGGCCAATTGTTTTATTCGCATTAGGCTCATTTATCGCAGTCATCGCCATGGCAGGACCGAGCTGGCAAAAAGTTAAACTTCCCGCTTATAACCTAAGTGGAGCACGCGTATTAGTGATGAACATGTCGCAATCAATGTACGCAACAGACATAAAACCTAACCGTCTAACTCAAGAAAGATTTAAAGCGTTAGATATGCTACCTGGTTGGAAAGAAGGTAGTACTGGTCTGGTTGCTTTTGCTGGCGATGGCTATGAAGTCAGTCCATTAACAACAGATAGCAGCACATTGCGCAATTTAATTCCAAACTTATCCCCTAATATTATGCCAATTGCAGGAAACAATGCAGCATCAGGCCTTGCTGAAGCCATACGATTACTCAAGCAAGCAGGCCATAATAGTGGTGATATTATTTTAATGACAGACGGTATAACCAAAGCCGTTGCTCAACAAGCATTGGCCGATCTTAAAGGAACGCATTACCGCGTCTCTATTCTTGCAATGGGTACTGTTGAAGGCGCACCGATCTTACTTCCCGATGGCAGTTTATTGTCTAAAAACGGCACTCCCGTTATCAGTAAAATTGATATTAATACGTTAATGTCAATTACGGACAGTACTGGTGGCATATTACAAATGGCTCAAGCGACGGATAATGATGTTAATGCGATTATTAACTTTACAGCAAAACCATTAGCCAGCAGAGAAAAAGGTCATCAGAAAGAATTACAAGAACGTTTAAACGGCGGTTTCTGGTTAATTATTCCACTGCTATTATTAGCGTTACTGGGATTTCGTCGTGGTGTTGTTTTAGCTGCAATGTTTATTTTGATCCCCATTGATCACGCGCAAGCAAGTCCATGGACCAACACTAACCGCCAAGCGTATGAAACATTTACTGATGGCAATTATAAACAAGCGGCCCAAGAGTTTACGTCACCACAATGGAAAGGTATTGCTGAATATAAAGCCCAGCAATATGATCAAGCGATAGAGACCTTAAAGCCACTACAAGATCCAACTTCGCAATATAATCTCGGCAATGCTTATGCTCAAAAAGGTGATTATAAAAAAGCCGCTGCGACTTATGAGAAGCTGTTAAAACAACAACCTGATTTCGCTGATGCTAAGAAAAATCTCAGTATTGTTGAGCAAGCTGAAAAGCAAAAACAACAGCAACAAAAAAAATCAGGGAAACAAGGTCAGCAAAGCAATAAAGACCAGCAGCAACAAGGTCAGCAAGGCAATAAAGACCAGCAGCAACAAGGTCAGCAAGGCAATAAAGACCAGCAGCAACAAGGTCAGCAAGGCAATAAAGACCAGCAGCAACAAGGTCAGCAAGGCAATAAAGACCAGCAGCAACAAGGTCAGCAAGGCAATAAAGACCAGCAGCAACAAGGTCAGCAAGGCAATAAAGACCAGCAGCAACAAGGTCAGCAAGGCAATAAAGACCAGCAGCAACAAGGTCAGCAAGGCAATAAAGACCAGCAGCAACAAGGTCAGCAAGGCAATAAAGACCAGCAGCAACAAGGTCAGCAAAGCAATAAAGACCAACAGCAACAAGGTCAGCAAAGCAATAAAGACCAACAGCAACAAGGTCAGCAAGGTCAGCAAGGTCAGCAAGGTCAGCAAGGTCAGCAAGGCAATAAAGACCAACAACAACAACAACCGTCAATGAGTGAAGCAAAAAAGAAACAGCAAGCTCAAAATAATGCACAGCAAGCATTAAGCCAACAAGCTCAACAAGCTCAACAAGCTCAACAAGCTCAACAAGCTCAACAAGCTCAACAAGCGAAGCAACCAAATAAAGACGGTAAAGATCAACAACCATCAACAGTAACAATGCAACAAGGAAAACCAACCGGTGAACAGCAGCAAGTGCTTTCAGTAAGCAACCCTATATTGAAAAAGCTTGAACAAGTACCCGATGATACAGCGGAGTTAATTCGAGCCCAATTAATGTTGCAAGCACAGCAAAGAGCCAAGCAGCAACAAAGTAATAAACCATGGTAATAGAGAAAATAAAAATGTCAGTAAATCAAAAAATTTGGACTAAAAAAAGCCAATCACCATGGTTATTACTTCTAACCATGCTCATGGCATTATTGCCCTTACAAGCAATGGCTGCGCAAGCAGAAGCGACAGTATCGAAAAATATTGTTGCCGTTAATCAAGTGTTTGAACTAACTGTTTCAGTTGATACTGCAATCAACCCTAACAGTGTCGATTTTAGTGTATTAAGATCTGATTTTGCTTATGGTCAGCCCAGCGTCAGTAGCTCAACATCGTTAATAAATGGAACCATGTCTCGCAATACAACATGGACGCTTGCCCTTGCAGCTAAAAAGGTTGGAACCGCAACTATACCTGCCTTTAAAATTGGTAGCTCTCAAACAACACCTATTACAATTAGCGTACTCAAAAGCAGTCAAAAAAATAATGCCGCAGTATCAAACCAAGCTAATATTCAAGTGACGGCTGCAATCGATAAAAATACGCTTTATGTGGGTGAAAGTATTAATTATCGCGTGAAAATGCTCATTGGTGAGCAACTTTCTCAAGCCTCATTAACCGCCCCATCCGGTGATGGTTTAGCTGTATCACAAGTAGGTCAAGATGCTCAAAACAATATCGTCCAAAATGGTCGACGTTATTTAGTCATTACGCGTAATTATCAAATTACAGCGGAAAAAGCAGGAAAGGTGATCATTCACGGCTCAACATTCAACGGGAATGCTGTACGCGGTGCTAATGGTTTTAACTCAGGCGTTAATATTCCCGTAAATGAAAGCGCGAAAAGTATCACCGTAGACATCAAAGCTAAACCTACTGATTACAAAGGGTTATGGTTACCAACCCCCAATTTACAATTACAACAAACATGGCAACCACAAGTTTCGAACCAAAACATCGTTACCGTTAAGGTTGGTGAGCCCATCACTCGTACCATTACATTACGAATTAAAGATGTCGCTCAAAGTAATATGCCCAATATCAATTTAACTTACCCTGATACAATACGACTTTACAATGAAAAACCTGAATACCGTACTGAAAATGGTTACAGCGTTATGACGTTAAAACAAGTCATTATTCCTCGCCAAGCAGGTAAAGTGTCACTACCGCCTCTCACCATTAATTGGTGGAATACCACCGTGGCGAAACAACAACAAAGTGAAATTACAGGTTTAACCTTAAACGTAATTGCCGATCCGACAGCAAATAATCAATTGTCACCGCCAGCTGCAATACCACCAGCAGTATCAATTAATTCAGAAAAAGCGTCTATAACAACAACTATCTGGCCATGGGCTACGCTATTTTTTGCCAGCTTATGGTTAATTACCTTGGTATTACTAGTTAAAAAACGCCAACAAACAGCGGTTATGCCGTCAATAGTTACTGCAGAAAAAACAACTGTTATATCAGATCTTGAAAATTCCATTAAAGCCAATGATCCGATAAAAGTACAAACTTACTATCAACAATGGCGAGCACAACAATATTCAATACTCACAACCCAACCACAGTTATTACAACAACTCGATAATGAAGTTCAATCAATGATGGCGGTTCATTATTCTCCTTTAGAGAGAGTATGGAACAACCAAATATTATTGACGTTATTAACCCAAGCTAAACAACTTACAATAACAAAACAGCCATCTATGACATTATCGAGTCTAGACCCTCAATAACGGATACTAAAAAATAGAAGGCTACTTCAATAGCCTTATCAAAACGCTTAAGATTGGTTGCTATATTGATAGGAACAAACCAATTTTAGGCGTTTTCCTTTCTGTAACTAAATGTAAAACAAAGCAACATTACCCTCCATTTCGGCAAACAAAACACCCAATAAATTCGCAATGATTAACCATCTTATCTTAATTAATATTTTTTATTTACGTGACGCACACCAATAAAAATACGCATATTGCTGCTTAATTGTAAAATTATCGTAATAGAGATTGTTAAAAAACAGCAATAAGTATGCTTATTAAAAGAAGACTGGCTATTTTAAACAGATCCTGTTAAAAAATGTTTCTGTTACAAAATATAAAACGCAAACACAAACAAACACAACAATAAAAATGCAGGATGAACTATGAGCCAATCACAACCCTTTCTTGCCAGAGTCGCTAATGGCAGTTTAGTAATACAAATATTGGTGGGTATTATTGCCGGTGTTGCTTTAGCCGTTATCTCCCCATCATCAGCACTGAGTATGAGCTCTTTGGGCGGGCTATTTGTTGCCGCATTAAAGGCTGTCGCACCTATCTTAGTGTTTATTTTGGTGGCATCATCAATTGCCAATCAAAAAAAAGGTACTCACACAAATATGAAGCCAATAATTTTCCTTTATTTATTAGGAACATTATTAGCAGCATTTACCGCAGTAGCAATGAGCTTTCTTTTTCCTACCACTTTAACGCTTGTTACTAACACGACCTCTATTGCTCCACCTGAAGGTATTGCGGAAGTTATTAATTCCCTATTTTTCAAAATTGTCGATAACCCAATCAATGCATTAATGACAGGTAACTTTATTGGTATTCTTGCATGGGCAATTGCATTAGGCTTCTCGCTACACCAAGCAAGTGATGCAACAAAACAAGTATTCCAAGACATGTCTGATGGCGTAACATTAATTGTACGCTTTATTATTCGTCTTGCTCCTATTGGTATTTTTGGCCTTGTTGCTCAAACTTTTGCTCAAACAGGCTTTAATGCATTATTAGGTTATGCACACTTATTAGGGGTATTACTTGGTTCAATGGCTATTATTGCGTTAGTTGTTAACCCAATTATCGTATTTGCCAAAATTAAAGCGAATCCTTACCCATTGGTATTTCGTTGTTTACGCGAAAGTGGTATTACCGCCTTCTTTACCCGTAGTTCAGCAGCAAACATTCCAGTTAATATGAGATTGTGTGAAGATCTTAAACTGCATGAAGATACTTATTCCGTTTCTATTCCTTTAGGCGCAACCATCAATATGGGTGGTGCTGCTATTACGATTACCATCTTAACATTGGCCGCAGTGCATACTCTGGGTATTGAAGTTGATCTTGCAACAGCAGTATTACTTAGTGTGGTTGCTGCAGTATCGGCATGTGGCGCATCTGGTGTTGCAGGTGGCTCACTATTATTAATACCATTAGCTGCAAGTTTATTTGGTATTCCAAATGAAATTGCAATGCAAGTTGTCGCTGTCGGCTTTATTATTGGGGTAATTCAAGACTCAGCAGAAACAGCATTAAACAGTTCAACAGATGTGGTCTTTACCGCAGCTGCATGTTTAGCCGCAGAGCGTAAACAAGCAAAAGTACGCCTACAAAAATCATAAGTACGTTGCTAACAATATAAAAACACAACATTAAAAATGCGGCTATCACACACATGATAGCCGCATTTTTTTATCCATTATGCTGTGTTAATTAGTAGATATTAGTTGCTTTACGAATCGCGTTATTTGAGCGATGAATTACACCATTAACCACTTTTCGTTTCTTCTTTTTCACTGCGCGTTCAACACTTTTCTCAGCATACGTACCATTTTTAAGTTCTGTCATGGTTCTTTGCGTATTATCGTACTTCGTTTGCGTGCGTCTAATAGCCTGCTGAGAATCATTCACCGTATTTTCAATATGAGATAATTGATTATCTAGATGCTTGATTACACTATCAGCCTGCACCGATGTTGATGCTGCTAATAATGCAACAAAAGGAATAATTCGAAGTGTTCTTTGTACCATAACAAGTTTCTCTCAATTCAAAATACAGTCTTATTGTACAAATCTTAGCTACAAAAATACTGATTTCAGACTAAAATGTAATAATAAATTCCACAAAGGCCATGATTATTACATTTTTATATATAATCCAGTCGTTATTCGAAAAAAATCAGCTAATATCGAAACCTAAATATTGATAAAAAGATCTAATGACGATGATTGAATTATTTAGTTGGTAAGTATGTGTATTCGCCCGATAAAATCGAGTGATATAGACCAACATTACCCCTATTAACATCAATAAAGAGGGCGTCGTCATGACAACTATCACTGCGCATAATACGGGCTATACCATCGCTAAATCAGCGGTAACTAAAGCAAGCAAACAACTTTCTGCTGCGGGATATTTTACTGATATTTTTTGTATGGATCGAAGATTTAGATTAGTGATCACCAATGACAAACGCTTACCCTATGAATATGCTATTCACTTTATTCCTAGCGTTGATGGCGATGCAACCCATCTTGAAGTCTTTATCAAAACAGATCAAACGCGCTATTTTGTCGACGATTTTTCAGAGCCAGAACTCATTGCAGATATTATCAATCATTATCAGCATTACAACAGCAGTGAGTTTTAACACGATTGTTTATAACTAGAAGCCTTGTATATTTATAAAAAAAACCTGCCACTGCATAAACAGTGACAGGCGAACCGGAATACAACTACTACTATTATAATTATAATTTACAAATACTTACATTGACCAAATATAGAAAACTTGCGCCTTCATTCGAATAATAATCCCACGAATAACATCGAGAAAGCCAAGGAAGCTAATAGGTTTTTCAGCACTGATCCAAGCTAAGCCGACTGAACCAACTGGAATATCATAACCTTCTGTTTCGTAAAGTTTCAAACGTACAAAGTGGTGTTTATTTGCTATATTTGCACCTGTTGTTTGGCGAACATTGGTTTCACGTCCAATCAAATTACCTTGCGATTCACCTGTTGCCTCAACAATCCCTTCCACTTCCGCAGCAAAGACTTTACCTGGGTAAACAGCAGAAGCAAATTCAGCCATCTGTCCTGGTTTTACATTACGAATAGCTTGATGATTAACTCGCATTAATACATATTTTTCATCGGTATACATTTGAATACGTGGAATCGAACCCACATACAGCCCTTCACGCATAATGAAATTAGTAACAAAACCATCAGCAGGTGCATAAACTTTAGTATTGTCTAAATCCCACTGCGCTTTAGCGACATTTTCTTTCGCCGTAATAACATCAACATCACGACTGTTAAAGGTTAACTGAGCTTTTTCTATTTCTAATTGGGCTTTTTTAACCGCAATATGGGCTTTTTCTATTTGTGAATCCAACATGATTTGTTGTGACTTAGCAACATCAACAGCAGTACGTTGCTCATCTAACATACTTGCCGTTATGGTATGTTTTACTACCTTATTTTGCTTTACATATCGCGCCAGCATTGTATTTTTTAAACGATAGTCAGCCGTTGCTACTGATAATTGTTTAGTTATAATATCGATATCTTTCACGGCAGCAGTCTTTGCCGTTTGTGCCATTGCAATATCTTGCTTAGCCATATCTCGAGCAACTTCTGCCGCCTCAAGACTTGCTTGTGTTTTATTAAGAGCAATAACATATGGCTCAGGCTCAAGTTCATAGACTAATTGGCCTTGGGTCACTTTACTATTAGGCGCAACATAAATACCCTTTACACGCCCATTTATCGACGTTGAAGGTGGTCGTAGTTGCACATGTGGCGATTGCACTAATGAACCGCCAGATAAATCCATTGGCGCATAAGTAATTAAACCAAACCATACAAAGACTAACCAACTACCACCACCAATATATGCAAAAGCTTGAGTGAATTTATTCCATGGCATGCCGACTAAACGCAACAAATAAATAAACAGAGCCCAAACAGCTAAACCTTCTAACATACTACTTCTCCTCTGTTTCTGTAGTCATAGCAGGCGCTACAGGTAAACGATCACCATGCCAAATATCTCGAATGCGGCATAACGCTTTTTCTCCATCCACAAATGCAATAATAACCGCCAATACCCACACCCAATGCCACACAAAGCCAATCCATGTGAGTGCCGTTATTAAGCCTATTTGATGATGTTCTTTTGTTGATGCTTTATGGATTGGCAATTCATGTATTTTCCAAAAACCAATTCCAACAGCAGCAATAGTTGCAATCAATACCACCCCCGCAAACACACTTAATGCAGTGTCTACATTGGTGCCGACAAAAGGCATACTCAGTAAACTCATTCATACTCTCCGGTTCAAAACTAAAATAATTAAAAAGCATCACTCATGTAGTGATGAATAACTGCCATTATGGAGAGTGATCACATTTGCAGTATAAAAAAAGTCCATTTAAATTAAAAATAGCGCATATTTAATATAATCAGACTATAACTAATAACAATCCCCCTCTTCGCCACACAACCAATAGGCGTAAATAAGAAGAAAATTATGATTAATGTCGCCTTTATTCGTACCGCCTTTCTTAAACCATTAGAAATTGGCTTACAAAAACGCTATGGAATCAGCTTTGCTGAATTAGGCATTCCCTCGCAGTTATTAAAAGAACCGATGTCTTTGATCCCTTTTAATGATTATTTACAGTGGTTAGAGCGTATTGAAGAATTAACCCAAGATTCGGCTTATATGATTAAAATTGCAGCCGATATTACCTTTGAAAATATTGGTCCTATTGGTAATTGGTACGTAACTTGTCCCGATCTCGCGTTAGCATTTCGACGAATCAACTATGGCGTATCATGCCTACAAGGCGGGGCGTCTTATCACGGTCAACAATCAGGAAATATCATCAAATGGGTATACCATAATAGTTATGCGCATGGTCGAGCAGCGAGTTTTGACAGCTTAAAAATGGCAATTTTATTTACTCAAGTTACTCGTAATTATATGGGGGATGATTATGTACCTTTAAAAATAGAATTATCCGGTACTGAGATAGTAGATTCGGCGATTCAACAGTTTTTTGGGTGTCCCATCACATGGCAATCACCCGCAACAAAAGTTTGGTTAAACCTATCAATGTTAGAGCATGGAAATCAGCGTCCTTTGCCAATAGCGAAACCGATTCTTGTTTCTAACTTACAATTAGATGATTTACTGAATATGCCTCAGCCTTTAGATCTTGCGAAAGTCATGTTTGAGATCATTAACTATTCACGTTATTACGGCTTTCCTACTCTGGATTTTGTAGCTAAAAAAGTGGGGTTATCACGCCAACAATTACAACGTCGATTGCATGATAACGGTTGGACATTCACCAGTATGACAAATTATATTTTATGTAATGTGGCGATAAAATACATGCTATCAGGCATGAGTATCGAAACAATAGCGACCTTACTTAGCTACAATAATGTTCAAAGTTTCAGTAAAGCATTTAAACGTAATCGTGGTCTAACACCAGCACAATACCAGCACCAACTATTGGAACGTAGCCTTAATTAACGGGCATATTCTCTTTTAAACAGCCATAAAAAAACGCTAAATAACTTTTCTTATTTAGCGTTTTTTTTATTGTTATATCAATTAGATTAAGCCATGACATGAACTAATTTATCGGTAACAGATTGTTCTAATTGTTGTTCGGTCTCAGTGTTAACAAAATGTTCATTAATCGTCGACATTAATACAATCGGCCCCATCATCGTCACTTTCAGTGGTGTTCCACTAAAACCAAATTGTAAATCTGATAAATCGGCTGTTGAGTAATTATAACGACAATCAAATTTATCACTCGCAATATGCAGTAAATCAAAATCTTTACGATGACATGAAATATGTGCGCACCAATACATCGCATCAATAATCTCATCTTGGCGCATAGCACGAATCACAAAACGCCAACTTCCTTCTTCACCATAAAAATCAACGGGAAATTGATTTTTTTTCTTTCGTCTCTTAAACAACTCAAACCTTCCACAGCCTATTTAATGCTTTAAGTTATCCTAAAATTAAATCATAGCCTGTAAAAAAAGAGATACTAGCCGCAATTTAATTTATTTCAAACTTATTAACTACATGAATTATGCAGAGATTCGCAAAAAATATAAATTAAAAGATAATAAAAAAGAAGGGATTATTTATAAAAAACGGACAGTTAAATTCAATTCGTTTGCATTGAGATATATTTGTTTACATTTTAGGGGTTGTATTTAACAAATCTCTGCCTATAATGCTGAAAACCGGAGCGTCTGCCAACGCTCCGGTTTTTTTGTGCCTGCTCAAAAGGTAAAAAGTTACCTGCCAGTAACGAGTTAACCCGAGTGGCATTCGATAATATTTAAGGGATAAATATCATGCGTATCGAACAAGATCTAAAATTAGGCTTTAAAGATGTATTATTTCGTCCAAAACGCTCAACATTGAAAAGTCGCTCTCAAGTTGACTTAACCCGCGATTTTACATTTAAACATAGTGGTCGTCAATGGTCTGGTGTACCTATTATTGCCGCTAATATGGATTCAGTTGGTAGCTTTGATATGGCTATCGCTTTAGCACAACATAAAGTAATGACGGCTATTCACAAACATTACACCGTTGAGCAATGGGCTGAATTTATTCATGCTAACGATGCTTCAGTGTTAAATAATGTCATGGTCTCAACAGGCACATCTGATGCTGATTTCCAAAAAACCAAAGATATTATGGCGCTAACTGATGACATCATCTTTATCTGTATTGATATTGCTAATGGCTACTCAGAGCACCTTGTCGAGTACGTTGAACGTGTTCGCGCCCAATTCCCTGACAAAGTAATCAGTGCTGGTAACGTTGTTACGGGTGATATGGTTGAAGAGCTTATTCTTGCCGGCGCAGATATTGTTAAAGTCGGTATCGGCCCAGGTTCAGTATGTACTACTCGTGTTAAAACTGGCGTTGGTTACCCACAACTTTCAGCTATCATTGAATGTGCCGATGCTGCTCATGGCCTAGGTGGTCGTATCATTGGTGACGGTGGTTGTTCATGTGCGGGTGATGTATCAAAAGCCTTTGGTGGTGGTGCTGATTTCGTGATGCTTGGCGGTATGCTTGCAGGTCACAGTGAAAGCAACGGTGAAATCATTGAACAAGACGGCAAGCAGTTCATGAAGTTCTATGGCATGTCGAGCCAAAGCGCAATGGACAAGCACTCTGGTGGCGTTGCAACATACCGCGCTGCTGAAGGTAAAACCGTACTACTTCCTTACCGTGGTTCAGTAAACTTGACCATTCAAGACATCATGGGCGGTGTACGCTCAACGTGTACTTATGTTGGTGCAGCGCAACTGAAAGAATTAACTAAGCGTACAACTTTCATTCGCGTTCAAGAGCAAGAAAACAACGTATACGGTAAAGAATAAACTTACCTGTTATTAGTTATCCTGTTGCGCATTAAGCTTTAAAAGCTATCTAAAGCCAGAGAAAGACACTGATCTTACTCTGGTTTTTTGTTTTCTGCTTTTAGTCTAGCTCACACTAGAATTGGCTGTCGTTTATTTTGTTACTATTTTGCTCCATTCCTTGCCCAAAATACCAACTTGCTAATTTCAACTAACTGAATAAGTTTCAGTCTATTTGAGTAATGAAGGTTTGCTCATCACCCACAAAAGCTACAAAGCCACCGTGATAGATAAATACTCGACCACGCCCCTCTACTAAGCAAGCAAGCTGTGGGTACAAATCTTGTTCATTATTCTGGCTTTGAAATATCCCAGTATCAGTAATTACGCCGCTAAGTGTCGGCAAATATCCATAAGTGCGCTTGGCTTGATCAATCAGGCTCAATTCGCTGGCAGTAGAGAAGCAAAGGGGGATCGCACCAGCTTCTTCGATAAATAACGTTTTCAGTTCTTCAAAAGCTGTGATCACCAGCCAGTCGATACCATTAACATGATGGATATACATAGAGTTTCTCGGTTATTCTGATGCGAAGATTCTATCACGAATGTAGTCGAGATTTAGAGGCTCAAAGCGGCAATTAGGTGCTATTTTCGAACATTTACGCAATCAACTTGGAATACGTTTCTGCCCCATTATCATTCAGAGCAAATACTCATTCATATCGTATTAACGTAAATTTGGATTAGTTTTATTTGCTGTGTATCTAACCAGATGTAACGAAGCATGATGATTTTAATTTTATCGTTGGAGTTCCGTTTCTAATAAGACTGATTAAATACATTTTTTACTTTCTATATTTCAAATAAACACTTTGAAACAAAATAATGCAATCAATCTCATGATATTTATAAATTAAATTAATTATGATTGTAAAATTTAGGGGGGCATTCTTTTGCGTGATAGTAAGAATGTTTACTAATAAGCTGTTATAAATCAGAAATATTTATGAGAACTATTCAAGAACAATTCAATAAAATCCTCGAAGATTTGGTTACTGATAACCCAGCTAAAGCGAGAGAGCTAGATATCAAAAAACTGGTTGCTGACTTAACTCCAGAATTTGTAGATATGATCGGTAAATCATTGCATTCCTCAATGCCTGAAATGCTTTCAAATCGCAGGTCAGATTTTAGCTCGTTTGCGGATATGAATGTTGAAAAATGGCAGTCGGCTTTTGATTTACTTGAAACGCATATTGTAATCTGCACTGAAGCGGGAGAAACTCTAAATTCAAAATATCGCCCAGAAGCAGCAGAGCATGGGGACTTGATATTTGACCTCTTAGTTCGTCATCACGCTAGAGCCTGCCACATAGCAAACGAAATTTTATGCTTATTAAAGAATGGGTTCCCTGATGCTGCACACTCTAGATGGAGAGCACTACATGAAGTGAATGCCACTGCCCTATTCATTTTTAATCACGGTCAAGAGTGTGCCGAACGCTTTTATTTTCATGATGTTGTGGACGTTTATGACGCTATGAAAGAGCATCGTAAATACGAGGAGCGACTACAAGCAAAGGGACCAACAGATCTAGAGATGAATGATTTAAAAAAGGTTTATGATGATCTTATAAAAAAATATGGTAGAAACTACGCTGGGCATTATGGGTGGGCTGCATATTTGTTTCCGGAACATAGTCGCGTAGGCTTCGGTGCCATTGAGAAAGATGTAGGGCTTGAACATATGCGTCCTTATTATAAATGGGCAAGCCAAAATATTCATGCAGGTTCGAAAGGATTAAGAAACCGCCTAGCCCTTGCTGATTGTAGCGAAGATATATTAGTAGTTGGGCAAAGTAATTCAGGTATGACAGATCCAGCTCATGCTACAGCCATTAGTTTACTTGGGGTAACGAGTACATTACTGACCTATAAGCCTTCAATGGATACAATTGTAATGATGCAAATAGCGGCAAAGTACTCAGATAATATTGGTCGTGAATTTCTCAGGCTTTCGAGGAATACTGATTTATAACAATCAATTGAAGTCGGATAGCTAACCTGTGGTACTTTTGGTTCAGGTTGGCAGCAGTTACGGTGGCTGGGCTTGAGCTTAGTGGTGTTAGCAGCCGCTTATATTGGGCGTTATGTTTTCGAAGCAATTCATCTAATTTTTGGAGGGTCGATGGGCTATAAAATTGAGAAAACGGATCAATATCGGAAATGTTTAGAAGAAGCATATGATCCACAAATTTCGAAAAAGCGAGCAAAGGAATTGCTTGAGGGTTTCTTATATTTCAAATCTAAAACAGTAAGTAGTGGGACGCCTCAAAAAGCTGAAGATGCGATTGTGCATCTACAGGGGATTGTTAGTTGAAGTGGCATAGTTAATTTGGCCACTTAGCTATACTTTTCCTAATCTATATCTACTTGGTTAGAGTTTGAAATCTAAGAAGCTTCTGTCCAGCACCGAGCTAGCTTTCATGGCTAGCTCAAATTTTGCCAGTGAAGTGCTCAAATAAACGATAAAACGTCCTTCATTTTGTGATAAGGACGTTTTTAGATGCAGAAATTAAGATTATTTCTCTCGCACGTAAGAAGTTTGCACCAAGGTTTCTAGCACTACTTCACTCTTGATTACTTTGAAGTTCAACGGCTGTTTTAGTTCACCAAATAAAGGTGCGCCGCCGCCAAGGAGGATAGGAAAACGAGTGATCACCATTTCATCGATCAGATCTTGTTTGAGGAAGTTTTGAATCGTCACGCCACCATCGATATATAAATCATTAAATCCCTTAGCATTCAGATCCGCGATAATGTCTTTTAATTCACCGTTGACTAAGAATACTTTGTCTTCATAGCCTGATGGCACTTTCGTCATGGTGTTGCTTAACACGAATACAGGTTTTGTATAAGGCCAATTGCAATCAAAACTCAGAACGACATCTAGAGTATTGCGCCCCATCACCAAACCGTCAATTCGCTCCATCAACGCAAAGAAACCAGTATCGATATTGTCTGGATTTGGTACTGAATGTAGCCACTCAAGTTTGCCTTGCTTATCTGCGATGAAACCATCTAGACTGGTTGCAATAAATACGATATTTGCCATAAGTACCTTATCAAATTGGTCAAGGTGAGTTAATCACCAGACTCGCTCAACGTCCCTGTATTGGAATGATTTAACTTAGATGCTAACAACAGCATAAACAAACCTAAAGAGTAAAAAACAATCAATACTTTTTAAGTATTTTTCGGTTTATTGAAGAAAGCACGAAGATTTTTCACAATCAAAAAAAATGTTAATAAAATTGGTAGCGATATCATTAAAATCAAACTGGCAGCTTCAATATTGAGAAATATAAAAGACTTAAGAACGGTAGGATTAGTAAGATCTAACATAACAAACTCCAATGTTGTATTTTTAATGCATGTTATTAGATAGCACCTATTATGGCAAGAAATTTAGATCTTATTGATACCAAATTCATTGATAACCCAAATGATTATTAACTTATTTATTGTTGCAGAACTAATTGATTATTCTTTAATTGGTATATCTGTGATTTCGCGACATTCGCAGGTAAAGCGTAAGGCGTATTTTCACCATGGGTTTTATAATCAATTTTAATCATTAGCGGATTATTGCTAACAATGGCAATTTTTTCGATATTAATTCGATCACCAATAAACACATTGGCTAAATTATCTAAGTGTTTATTCTCTTGCTCAAATACTGATAAATAATAAAATGCGCCACTGCCTGAATTAGTCGTTACAAAAGATGTTGCTATATATTTACCTTGTTGGACTGCTTGATTAATATCAAGATAAATAGTTGTATTATCAACACCATCTGATGTCTTATATTCTCCCATAAGATAAGGTTGTTGCTGTAATTTTTTGATTGAATTTAACGTAATACTCGTGGTTGTATCAGGTACTTTAAGTTGCCATTGCTGAGGTTGGGTTATCAACTCTTTTAATGCTACAACTTTGTCTGTACGGGCTACAGCATAAAAAGCCCCCGCCCCAACGGTGATCGCAATAACCCATATTATCCACTTTTTCATCTGCTTCCCTTCTTTTAAATCCAGCTGCTAAACCGTTTTCAACTTAGCATTGCCCTTGTATGTTCTAAGATTTTGATGCTAAATATCTATTGGCAATAACCATACCTAAAATCATAGCAGCAACAAAAGCAAATACTGCATAATTACCACCACCAATATTTGTAATAGCAGGACCCGGGCAAAAACCTGCCAAGCCCCAACCCATACCAAAAATAATGGCTCCAGCAGTTAATTTAGCATCAATCTTATTACAATTTTTAGGCGCGATTACATCACCATTAATAGCTGTTTTACGCTTCTTTATAATCAGATGATAACAAGGCGTAAAGACTAATAAAGCCCCTATCATTACAAAAGCAAGGCTGGGATCCCAATGACCAAAAATATCTAAAAAAGCGATAACTTTATGAGGATTAACCATTTCTGATATAACCATTCCTGAACCAAACAGAACCCCAGCAATAGCCCCCACGACAATACGATTTATTTTTAATCGACTCATTATAAATCACCTAATAAATGACGAATAAATACAACAATAATGGCTGACCCCATAAAAATACACGTCGCATAAATTGAACGTTTAGAAAAACGCCCCATACCAACAATGCCGTGGCCACTGGTACACCCATTACCTAAACGAGTACCAAAACCAACCAATAAACCCGCAATTAAAACAGTTCCAATATTATGTTCATTAATAGTCGGTAATGTTGCGCCCAACGGGGATACAATAAACACACTTAAGATCATTCCGATCAAAAATGCCGTTTTCCACCCTAAATCTTGTTTTTCTCGCTTAATTACGCCATTGATAATGCCGCTGATTCCTGCTGTTTTACCAATAAACAGCATCAATATAACCGCAGATAATCCAAGCAACATACCGCCAAATAATGACGCCCATGGCATTTGAAAAGTCATACTCACCTCGCCTACTCTTCATCACAAAAAATATCATGGAAACTGGTTATAAGCGCTTTAATACGCTGATCAGCCAATGAATAAAAAACTGATTGTGCTTCTTTGCGTATCTTTACGATTTTATTCTTTCGTAAAATCGCTAAATGTTGTGAAAATGCTGATTGACTTAGGGTTGAATTAAGCTGCAATTGATTCGCACTCATTTCCCCTTCCATTAACTGGCACAGCACAATTAATCTTTCAGGGTGCGTCATTGTTTTTAATAATTCTGCGACTTCTGTTGCTCGTTGTTTCATTTCATCTAATTGCATTTTTATAGCTTCTTGATAATCACATTAAAAAATTCACTTAACTATACCCCATAAAATTAGATAAGACTAATTTAGAATAACCTTTATTAGCATTATCTAATATATTGCCGTATAGTACATTCAGTTTTAATATTGGAGTCGAATACTATGCCTAAAATTGTCATCATCGGTGGTGTTGCAGGAGGTGCTTCAGCTGCTGCTAGAGCACGTCGTTTAAGTGAAACTGCAGAAATAAACTGTTATTACAAACACCTGAAAGTTTTCTAGCGCGCTTTAATGTTGATGTTCGCACCATGAGTGAAGTGATAAGTATTGATCGAAAAAATAAAACGGTAACAGTACATACGCTTCTTGATGATACTCAATACACTGAAAGTTATGACTTTTTATTATTAAGCCCTGGCGCTAACCCTATCATACCTCCCATTGCTGGTATCAATAATCCATTAACTTATTCATTACGAAATATTATGGATATGGATCGTATTATCCAAACAATTGAGAACAATAAAATCAACCATGCAACGGTTGTTGGTGGTGGATTTATTGGCTTAGAGATGATGGAGGCATTCCACCAGCGCGGTATAAAAACAACATTATTAGAGCGTTCAGATCAAGTAATGATGCCTGTTGATCGTGAAATGGCTGGGTTTGCACATGCTGAAATTCGTGAAAAAGGGATTGATTTACGCCTTAATACCGCGCTCACTGCCGTTCAATTTAGTGCAGAGACAAAAATTAATGGTGACTTAACCTTATCATTAAGTAATGGGGATTCATTACAAACCGATATGCTGATCATGGCCATTGGAGTAAGCCCCGAAACCCAATTAGCAAAAGATGCGGGGTTAGACATTGGGCTCATCGGTGGCATTAAAACAAATGCACAAATGCAAACCAGTGATCCCGCTATTTTTGCTGTTGGTGATGCAATTGAAGAAACTGATTTTGTTACCCAACAACAAACGGTTATTCCTCTTGCAGGACCTGCCAATCGTCAAGGTCGAATCGCAGCAAATAACATGCTAGGTCGTCATGATAGTTACCAAGGAACACAAGGTACATCAATCTGTAAAGTCTTTGATTTAGCCATTGCCACAACAGGAAAGAATGAAAAACAATTAAAACGTGACGGTATTCGTTTTGAAAAAGTTTATGTTCATACCGCCAGTCACGCCAGTTATTATCCGGGGGCTGAAACAGTCTCTTTTAAAATGTTATTTGATCCAATAACAGGAAAAATTTTAGGGGCGCAAGCTGTCGGTAAAGATGGTATTGATAAGCGTATTGATATTATGGCCGTTGCCCAACGCGCAGGAATGACTGTTGAACAGCTTCAACATATTGAATTAACCTATGCTCCACCTTTTGGTAGTGCTAAAGATGTCATTAATCAGGCAGCTTTTGTTGCGAACAATATCATCAATGGCGATGCGACGCCGATCCATTTTGATGAGATAGACAATTTAACTGACACTCAACTCTTACTTGATGTGCGTAATCCTGGTGAGTTAAAGACCCAAGGTTATATTGATAACGCAATAAACATTCCTGTCGATGAATTGCGACACCGCATGCACGAATTACCCAAAGATAAAGAAATCGTGGTTTATTGTCAGGTTGGTTTACGGGGTAATGTTGCTTATCGTCAATTAGTCAATAATGGCTTTAAAGCGCGTAATCTTATTGGTGGTTATCATACTTATCAATATTCTAAAAAATAGATGTCAATGTACGCCGTTTAAAAGCCTTCGGCTGAAGGCTTTTTACTCTCTTTATATCTATAAATTATTACTCTGTTTGGCTCTTAACATATAGCATTAACGGCTAGCTATCTCAGGCATTATTGGACTTTTTATTCACAGGTTCATAGACTGATAACACATCACCAACGCACACTTGCTCATATAAGTATTGTGATCCTTCTTGGCTATCACATCCTTGCGGTACGGCAATTTGATAAACATCATCAACGACAACATCATACAAAGAATAGGCTAATTTTAAGCCATTCGGTAATTTAATCGTGACATAAGCGCCAGTATTAAATGGCGGTAAAGCACCAAGATCGGTACGACTTAAATAAAAACGCTTAACCGTCGCCGAGTGAGCGACAATTTTTACAACTCGCATCTCTAACTTAATTAACCCTTCAAGTCGTGGATTCCAATCTTCGATAACATTTGTCACTAACCGACGCTGAAAAACCTGCTTCACCTCGGTTCCTAATTCAGGCAATTTTGTCAGAGCTGTTATTGCGGCAATATCATTGGTTGCGGTATAAAGATAATGTTGTACTTTGGCAATTGTCCATTGCGGATAAGGTCGCTCAATGATTTTTAATTCATCATTTAAGTTTATATCCCCCGCTTGTAATACACGATAAAACCAACCCGTTTTGCTGTTATTTTGTGAGTATCGTGCAATCGTTGGCTCTTTAAAGCGGTGGTTGAGTTTAAAACACGGCTGCCTTGGTTGTGTAACTTGTAATATCACCGACCCAATAGCCACTTTATCGCCAATACAAATATTATGCTCATTCATGCCAGCAACGACTAGGTTTTCCCCATATCCACCATGAATAAATAGTGAGGCTGATTGGGGAAACTGATCGCGTAACTGAATATAATGCTCGCTATCAAACTGCAACACTGCCCGCTCAACACCACCATGGAAACGTTCAGCTTGCTCATCACCTGCAAATCCCAATGCCGTTACGTTAACTTTTTCTATTGGTTTTTTTTCAATACCGGTTCGAAAAAAATACCCTTGCCCAGTAACACGACCACAACGTAACTGTTGAACAATTGAATGTGGGAGCATAATGACTCTCCTTATAATGGTATTGATATCGCGGCTATAATGACGAATATCTTTTCCATAAATCAAAAGACATTACGTATAAATAATAAAAAGGCCGCTAATACCACGAATATACGAGGTTTATACGGCCTTAGAAATACAGCTATAAGTAAACTTATTTTTGTAGTTGCTGTTTAGCAGCTTCTACTTTTGAAAAATCTAAACCTAGCTCTTCAACTGCTTCTTTAATTAATGCAGGGTTTTGCATCACTTGTGCCATTAGCATTTGTAGTTTATCTTGCGGCAAACCTAGTTGGCTAATGGTTGTCATTGCTGCTAGAGGATTTTGAGTTAACATTTGGAAAATATTGTTGATCTGCTCATCATTAATATTATTCTCTTTCAACAACGCAATAATTGGATTCATTACACTACCTTTTGTGATCACTAAATGAAATAAGCGCCAGTTTAACATTTGCTGGCACCTTGTTGCACCATCAATAAAAAAACCGTAAATAACAACGTTAAATACGCTGCTAAATACGGTTTTATCATGATCCTAGTTAGCCGCTATAGCGGTTAGTAATGATTAATGTATTGCCAATGACTATTACTTGGATCTGGTGATTCAGAAGGCCAAGGGAAATAACCATAACTGGTGGTCTTTAGGCGGTAATAATGGGTTTTACCATCATGGAAATGATAGGTGTAAATATCACCAACATTGCCCTTTTTACCATTGTCGCCCCAATTACCGAAACTGTCTTGTTTATACCAATCTAAAACTAATTGCTCAAATACTGCTTGGTTAGTGCCCATTTCCACAACCAATTGATTAAGCGAATTATCATCACCTAAATAAATCCAATCACGATTTGAAGCTTTATTGGTTGGGAATGCATCACCTTTGGCGGGGATCCGCTGAATAAAGTATTCATTAATTCCCTCAGCCGTCGGGTTAATAAATACTGCGCTGTTTGATGAATTCCATGAGGTTATCAAACGCTGATCCCAGGTAAATAATGCTGGCTGCTTAAAGTAATCTTTAATGCGTTCAACATTTGATACCATATCGCGGTTTAATCGCAGTGGATTGAAATCAAAATTAACATAAGATTCAGCTGAGCCTAAATATTTCCAATCATTATTACTGTGGTGATCGGTTGGAAATGCTCCCGCGGTTAATGTTTTCATTAAGAAATAATCACGCGTATTTAATTCACTGTTTTGATGTACATAAACAGCACCAATACGCTGATGTTTATCAACTATGGCGTGATTTAATTCACCATTGCCATAACGTTCAGCAACCCACTGATCAAATAAAGCGATGGTTTCAAAATCATATTGTGCTAAATCACTTTGTTCAGCTAATGATTTTTGGGATTCAATCGCTATATCATAGCCTTGTCCCTTACCGATGGTAATCGCTGCAGCAGGATGTTCAGTATTGGTGATAAAAGTACGAGAATCGAGTCTTACTTGACCTAAATCATCATAGTTGACATCAGGTTGTTTAGCGGCAATCAATTGATCAAGATAGCCAACAAACGCCCATCCACTATTTGATTGACCAGAACCGGGGAAATACCAATAGTGTTGAGTCTGCAATTTAAATAATTCAACACGACCATTTCGATGATATTCAAAGACATCACCAACCTTACCCCAACGGTTATTCTCACCCCAAGTATAAAAACGATCTTGAGCAAACTGAGTTAATAACTCACGTCGAACGACGGCTTCTAAACTGGTTTGAGGACAATCAACAGTTACCGTTTGTGGTGCACGATCACGCGCTAAGTTAAAATGCAGTTTGTTACTTAAACCGCTATTTTTACGACTCCCCTCAAGCCCAATAAGCTGTTGCGAATTATCCCCGTAAGTTACTGTAGCCCAGCATTGACCAGCCACAGGTTGTGGTAAGTCATAAACATTGCCTGAACTGCCATATAAAGCAGGATAAATATAACTGGTATTGGTCTGTTGTGGATCATAGAAACCCACCACGGTCATTACCTCAACCCCTTGGGCGATTGGTTTTAACTTAGTGGTAGTTGATACCGGCTCAAATTGTTGTTCGATAGCATTCCAATGGCTATATCCACTGGCCGATGCCGCATCGAGATAATCTTTAGTTTCAAGATAATTTTGAATACGTTTTGATGAATACCCCGTGAATAATGGATAACTTGACGTTGATGAGTCAAACCCACCTCCACCCATAGGATCGGTTCCATAACCATAATTTGTTTTGTATGGTGAAACCATAATATTGCCATAGGCATATTCACCATCAACTTTAGCCTGCCAATTAAGGTTATCTGCCATATTGCCACGGTATGCATCATAACCCCAGCCGGTGGTCGCTCCATGAGTCGCATGTGCGTAACCACCCGGATAATGCCCCATACTTAATGCGTGACCAATCTCATGAGTGACTTCATTACCCGTTGTACCAGCAAGAAGTACCATACCATTACCACCAGATAATCCATGGGTATAATTGCCAATATTGCCTTTATCATTTTTATAACGACCAATAGAGTGACCAATAACAATCGCGGGATAATTATTCGCTTGCCATTGACTCGCTCCTGAACTAGCAACGCCATAATTTGCATTTGCAATACCCAGCTGAATTAACGACTTCGTTATATCTTCACGCATATCACCACTGTGAGCGCCTGGAGATGCATACTCGCTGTATTGCGTTTTTATATCACCATTAGACATCACAACTTTATCTAACTTAATCGGTAAGTAACTACTGATCGTCATTGATGCTAATGGAAAACGTTGAAAAAGCTCTGAGCCATAATGTGCCGTTTGTAATTCTAATGGTTTTGCCGCTGGCGGCTCAGTTAACATACCAATTCGAATCATGGGTAAATCAAGATGTGCTGGTATAGCGAAATCAATACGATCAGCACTTAACTCACCACTTAAACCGGCATAAGTTGAAAATTGTAAACTTAATCCTTTCTCAACCCAGTTCCATGGCAGCACTGTCGTAAATGAGCGTTTGGAATACACCACATCTTTACGATCATCATGCTTGCTACGATCTGATTCTAAAATGTGCAGAGGGCTCGTCATTTGGCGTGTTTCAAGTAACACCCCATCTTTGAAGATTTTCAGCTCAATACTTTGCGGGTTATCGTTAGCCATCGGAGTAACAACGAGTAATGCTTCACGCTGCGAAACGATCCGTTGTTGTTCTTTCTCATCATTACCAAAAGGTTCTGCTGTTTGGTTTTGAATAAACCGTACTTGTGCGGCAAAATCACCGCTGAGATGATTCGTAACGGGTTGGTCATCAATAAAACCGTAAGCATCAATTAATGCAGCATTATAAGGTAGACAGTCTTGAGCGGTAGCACTGACTAAATCTTTATCGCCAATAAGATATTGAACATTACATTGTTTATTTTTATTCAAATAATCTAAATAATTGTAACCAAATTGGTCATTATAAATATAAACACCATCCATTTGGTTAACTAATTTCCATGGCATTTGAATAAAATCAAACATAGCCTCAGCTGAACGATCTGCATAATCAAAACCATCAACAAAAGGCATAAAAGAAGGTAAATTGTTGGTTGTTAGTGCATATAAATAGCCATTATATTTAAGAAAACGGTGTCCATCCCGTATTTCAATATTCGTAGGATCTTCGATCAATTTTTGAGTTTCAATAATACGCTGCAATACTTTGGCTTTCATTTGCTCAAGTTGTTGCATCGTTTCTGTTTGTGGACTTGGATCAGCAAAACTTATTGTCGAATAACCGCACAATAATGCACTTACTGCAATAGCAATACGTTTAACATTCATATCTAAACCTTATTTATAGTAACTATAAGAAATATACATATGAACGTAATATGCCGCCACTCTCGTCGTACTATTTTTTAGAACAATTACGCTTGAAAGGTATTTATTTGACTCAATGTCACATTTTAATGTTATTTTTTGATAAAATTATTCACTGTAGCTATAATCAAAATAAGAAAATCATCATAAAAATGGCTCGCCTAACGACTCTTTGATGATTCCAAAATTATATAACACTAATTACGTAACGATTATTTTTGATAATACTGTTTTGCATCTCGCATTACAGAAAATGGAATAAAAGCACAACGAAGATAACCTGAAATAATATGGCCGCTATAAAGAATATTAATCTTATATCGAATAGAAATAATATTCGCCACCATAAACCAACTAAAAATTAAAGCGATCACACTGCCATAAAAAATAAAAAAACTAAAATCAGAAATCAAAAAAATAAGATTAATGATTAACAGAGCTTTAGATAGGTTAGACAATTTAGGTGTTCGTGAGAGAGATACTTTTGTCATAAAATGAAATTTATTGTTGTCGAGAAAACCGCCAATAATATGCTTATTATCAATAATGCATAATAGGTATTTAATGAAAACATTTTTACAGAGAAAATATTATTTCTGGTGCATATTACGCTGTTTATCCTTGTATAAAAAAGGCGATCCGAAGATCGCCTGAGTATTATTTTTTCATATTATTCATATTATTCATAATATTTATGCTTTTTGCTCTTCAAGCTCTAGCATTTCTTCTTTCTGCTTAATAATATCGTTAAAGTTTATTCGCGCTTCTTGCGCTAATTCTGATGCTTCAAGCTTGGCTTCTTTTGCTGCCATCGCTTCGGCTGTTAAACGGTGTAATTCATCTGCCAACTCTTGAGGAACATCACCAGAATCACCACCACTTGCTAATGCTTCGGCACGAATCTTTTTCTTAATATTCCAAATTTTATTCAATGCGTCACGCTCAGTATCTGCAGCGTCAATGGCAAGATCTTTTAATTGCTCAAACTTCGCTAATGCCATCCCTTCTTTTGACCATGGATCAACATCTGGTAAGTCTTCAATATTAATCACAGGATCTTCGTAACCATCTTGATGGCTTAAATCAAGTGACGCTGCTTTTACCGCTGAAACCATTAACATTACAGTGATAAATAACAGAGGCAGACCACCGACAATAGCGGCTGTCTGTAGGGTTTCTAACCCACCCATAAACATTAATACAGAAGGCATAAATGACATTGCAAATGCCCAGAACAAACGGTTCCATCGCATTGGCTCTTCTGTTACATCATTTTGAACAACAGAAGCAAGGATATATGAAATAGAATCAAACGTTGTGGCGGTAAAAATCAAACACAATAATGTGAATACTGCAATAACGATAGTATTAAACGGCAGTTGCTCAAGAATAGAGAAAATCGCTTTTGTTGCACCATCTGCATTCAAAATACCAACAACATCAAGCGTACCTGATAGTTGTAGTGATAATCCATAATTGCCCAATACCATAAAGAATAAGAAGCAACCCATAGAGCCAAAGAAGATAGAGCCTGTCACCATTTGCTTAATTGTACGACCACGTGAAATACGTGCGATAAATAAGCCCATGCTTGGCGCAAACACTAACCACCATGCCCAATAGAAAATAGTCCAATCTTGTGGAAAGTGGGTATCTTCAAAAGTACCGTAGCCACCAAAAGGTTCGGCCCATGTTGCCATAATAAAGAAGTTAGATAGCATACGGCCTAATGAATCTAAGCCAGTTTCTAACATAAAGATAGTTGGTCCAGCGGCTAGAATAAATGCCAATAAACCTAACGCACCCCAAAAGTTAATATTACTTAGTACCTTAATGCCTTTTTCCATACCCGCATAAGCAGAATAACCAAAAATACAAGTACATAGAAGAAGAACAATAATTTGAGTTTCTGTATTTTTAGGTGTTCCAAATAAGTAATGTGCACCTTCAGTTATCAATGGTGCCGCTAAACCTAACGTTGTCGCACCACCGCCTAATAAACCAAAAATAAACAGTACATCAATAACTTTACCCACCCAACCATGACTGCGAGCTTCACCAATAACAGGCATTAACGCAGCAGATACTTTTAATACAGGCTGTTTACGGACATAAAAGAAATAAGCAATTGGCACTGCTGGCACTAAATATATACACCATGCAATCGGTCCCCAGTGGAAAACACCATAGGTTGCAGCCCAACGAACAGCTTCTTCACTGCCAGGTTGTAATTGGAAAGGTGGACTTTGGTAGTAATAAGCCCACTCAATCGCGCCCCAATACAAAATACTCGCACCGATACCACCACAGAAAAGCATTGCTGCCCATGATGCGGTTTTAAATTCAGGCGCCTCATCTGCATCACCCAATTTAATTTGGCCAATATCAGAAAAGACAATGTAGATCATAAAAAAGAAAGCCGCCATGCCAAGTGCTAAGTATAAAAATCCTAGCTGGTCGGTCATAAAGGTCTTAGCAACAGCAATCCATTCTGCACCTTCTTTAGGAAATAAAAGAAGTGGCACAACCACTGAGATCAACATTGCTAATGCCCCAAAAAATGTCGGCTTATCAATTAACTCAAAATTTTTACGTAATGTATTCAAACGATATCCTTACTGCTATATATCATCCATGAAAGTTACATATATGATGTTCTTTTAACACTAAACACACAAATGACAACAACAATGGTAACGATGAATTTTTTTTATCAAACTTAAAATAATCAATTATTTACACGAATAGTGACGTATCGATGAATTAACAAGCGAAATAGCAGCCCTTCTGTTACAAATTGAAACATATAACCTTAATGATCACTCACCAAGATAAACTAGAAATAAAATAATATGATATCTAGCCGTTATCTTATGCAACAATACCTGCAACATTAATAATATGAGCCGTTAGATCTTCCTTTTAAATAAAACGTAATGAATAAATTATTTTGTTACCATTGACAGACACCATCAAAGTGATGGACGACCACAATACAAATACTATCGTTGAAAATTACATATTGAATTTTTTACATTTTTCTAATTATTTTTATTACTAATTAATGCCCCTAATACATCTATTTTAATTTCTACCTTTAATAAAAAAGAACTAAAATGACAATTAAAAAGAAAAAATGGGATTTAGTTACAACTATAGTAATTATTTTTAGTGTCTTATTATAAAAGTTAAGTACAATAGGCAAAATTCCTTTTATTTAGAATTAATAACATGATTGAAACTCTTTTAAATCTACGCTCTTTAAGAGCTCAAGCGCGTGAAATGTCTATTGAAGATCTACAAGAAGGTCTACAGAAGTTCACCCAAGTCGTTGAAGAACGTCGCGTAGAAGAAGAAGCAGCTAAAGCTGAAAATAAAGAACAAGAAGCAAAACTGCAGAAATACCGCGATATGCTTGCAGCTGAAGGTATTACACCAGAAGAATTAATTGCATTAATGGGTGATACTCCAAAAACAAAGAAAAAGCGTGCAACTCGTCCAGCTAAATACAAGTTTGTTGATGAAAATGGTGATGAAAAAACGTGGACAGGCCAAGGTCGTACACCTAAAGCACTGCAACAACTACTAGATAATGGCGATACGCTTGCAAGCTTTGAAATCTAACTGATATATAGCATCTTTAATTAAGTTAATGATGAATAAACGCTCGTTGAATTCACAATGAGCGTTTTTTATATCTCTCAATATGTAAAAATAATTACCTTATTTTGAACATTTTACTTATTTTCAGCGGCTTGCTGCTCTAAGGTATCATTACGCGTTGTAAACAGCTTATAACTCATAATAATAATCACTAATGCTTTAATAACCATCATCTGTGGGTTACCAAAATAACCAACCATTCCAACAAACCCTGATAACAACATTAATATGCGGTATTTTTTTAATTCCGTCATATATAATGCAATGACAATCACACCTAAATCAACAAACTGTAAACCAACAGCTAACGTTGGTTCTGCAATAAACGCATTAACCGCAATATAAATTATATATGATATGCCGATAACCATTACTGCAGCTAACAATTGAATAACTATTTTAGCTGTTTGAGTAAAATCTTTAAAATATCGATATAAATTAATCGCAGTAACCGATAAGTTAAGAATAACTTTCGGCCACCACCCCATCAAAATTGACCATATTGTATCATTTGTCGCAGAAGCAAAAGCAGCATAACGGGTAACTTTCATCGTGTTAAATATAGTAATTAATATATAAAACACCACAGATGTCCATCCTAATATATCTTTTAATAGATCAATCACAGCAACATCTCTCAACATACCATTAACGATTAATGGTGATTTTAATATTAATATTTAACGTTTATCCATATAAAAGGTGGAATAACACTAAAATTTTAGTCAATAATATTATATTGTTTTCTATTATTACATCAAGCGATAGTGCTCATTTAAGATTAATAATAGTTTTTTTATTACCTTATAAAATATACATATTAAATTTCATTTTATAATATAGCTATATTTTATCTAAACATACTACCCACTATGCTATTAGCATATTGGCATTAATAAATAGATTCACATTATTATCGTTTAATTAAGTATTTATTTTATAGAGAAATGGCTAAGAGAAGAAATATCAATATTGAAAATAGGCATACGTTTATAAGCTATCTAATGCTCAAATCCCTATCTTCTACTAATGCCAAAAAACCGCTAATCTATTAGCGGTCTTTTATATCTATTTTTATCATTTAATTTAAAATCAATTAGTTATCTAAAAAATAGACAGTATTAAAACTTGACTGACACATCGTTAACACTGATGCTGTTAACCTAAGTGCCATATTAATAGAATCATCAGATTCATCACAAGAGCGTAGTAATGTAATATGATTATTTAAACAAGTGTACCCTTGGTTAACTAAGCATGCTGCAATACACGCATAGTAATAACCCGTTACATCTTCAACATCTAATTCTTTTAATGGTGCCAATTGCATCGCATTCGTCATTTTAGAACTTAAATCAATATTATGAATTGCCATATAATAAGCATTCGTCGCAGCCATTCTTACCACTGCATGATGAATATCTTTACGTTGATTTATAGTTATATCACCAACAAGATGCTGAATCGTTTGTAACACACTCTTATCCTGAGTAGCCAAAGCTGCGGCATAAACAATATATTGCATTCGGTTAGTAGATAATAATGATTGGCGAGATATTAATGCATTAAGTAATTCTGAATGTTCACAAGCTTCATCGGTAATTGGCATAACAATACTCCTAAACTTATGAGTGATAACAATTTATCACCCACAAATTTATAATATGCCTATCAATATAAAGCGCAATCTACAGATATGGAGCATAACTCTGTATTTATGATCATCTATATTATTTAATAATAAACACACTTTACCTTTACGCTGATACTGAAAATAGCGTTTCTACATCATAATGATCATTCACTAAAGATCGTTTTAATCGAGTCAGATTTTTTATTTGTAATTGACGAATTCGCTCTCTGGTTAACCCAACAGCATCTGCAACCTCTTGTAATGTCTGAGGTTCATAGCCCAATAACCCAAAACGGCGACAAATAATTTCACGATCACGTTCAGTCAATGTAAATAACATTTTTTTCGTGATCATTTTCATATCATTATTCTCTAATTCTTTATCTAGATTAGAGTCTTCATCAGCAACAAAGTACGACAACGAATTATTATCGTCTTCATTCAATGTTTGTTCAAATGATAAAACATGCTGGTTATTTGTCATTAAGAAAGAAATTTCACTCACATCACGCTTTAAATAATCGGCAATTTCTTCTTGTGATGGCTCATTGTTATTTTTAGTCATTAAATCACGATGGGCTCGTAAAATAGTATTTACTTCTTTTGATACGTGGACAGGCAAGCGAATAGTTCGACTTTGATTATGAATAGCGCGCTCAATTGTCTGTTTAATCCACCACGATGCATAAGTAGAAAATCGAAAACCTTTTTCTGGATCGAATTTTTCAACCGCGGTAATTAAACCGATATTACCTTCGTCAATTAAATCACTCAATAATAAAGCAGAAGCTCGATATTTTTTAGCCAAACTAACGACAAGACGTAAATTTGATTCAATAAGAATACGCTTCGCCTCAGCATCACCTAATAATGACTTACGACTATATAAAATCTCGTCCGTTTTTGTTAATAGAGGCTTAAACGATATATCATTTAAATAAAGACGGACAACATCATTTTCAAACGCAACTTCTTTCATACATCATCCCTGACTACAAAATGTTAACTACAAGTTGCATAATAATGCCGTTATTATCACTTTCGCAACAATTTATTTCAAAAAAAACAACCCTTGCCCAATAATAATCAACAACCTGTAAGGAACCATCTTAATAGTTATTTTCTATGTATACTATATAGGGCTAAGGTATACTATTTATTAACCTAAACACGGAAAATAAAAAAGTAGTCTCCTATGCATTCTTTTATGAAAAAAACAATTCTCGTCACTCTTACTATTGGTGCTCTATTTTCTACAGCTGCTAATGCAACCAATTCTATTGTTGTTCAATCATGCGTTACGAATCAAAATTATGATGAACAAGGTCTTATCGATTGTTTACAACAAGCAACAAAAAGTGCCAAAGAGCAAGTCTATAACTTCACGAATCAAGGCGCTATTTATGATAAAAAAATCAATGAGCACTGTAGTAGTGAAAAAACAGCCATTGATAAAGGGGTTATCGTTAGTAGTGATCATGCAAAATTAGCAATGTGCTATGCCAATGCATGGTCAACAGCACGTGATACTCTACTTGGTGAAAAAAAGGATGTCACATTAACAACAGACGTTTACAAGGATAAATAATGAGACAGTTATCAGATTATCAGCAACAAATTCAGTCATTAATTTGTAATAATGAATATTCACTACCCCAAGCAATCTCAATATTAAGATCATTACTTGAAGATATTGAGAATAATGACGCCATTACAGACGTCGCTATGTATACTGAATAAGTTAAGTTACATCAACAAGCTGCAGCTATAATACTATCACTAATATATGACTCAATTTCTTGGTAAAGAAGTTGAGTTGCTGGATTCTGCATTTTCTCATAATTACTCACCAAATAATAACCTGGAATTTTATCTGGTATCACATTCATATCAATGGCCTCGACAAGCAGACCTTGTTCTAAGTATGATTCAACAAAAAAACGATTTATAAACGCAATTCCAATACCTTGTATTGCCGCTTCAATCGCATGCATTGAATTTTGAAAATAGACCTTACTTTGATTAGGATAGGGTTTTATATTGTTATTTGCTAAAATTAAATCCCATTGAATCAATCTATTTGTAGTCTCAATCAAAGTACTTGTCGCTAATAATTCTTGAGAAAGATCAATTAAAGGCTTATCAATATAATCGGGGGCACATACGGCTATCATTTGTTCCTCAAATAATAACCTACAATATTTTTCATTCGGCTTCTCAATACAATAACGAATTGATATATCTATATTTTCTTTATTTAAATCCAACATTTCAATCGTATCAACAAAGACGACTGAAATATCATTTTCACTTAAATACTCATAATTAATACGCGGTAATAACCACTTATTTAATAATGTCGGTGGTATCGATACTGTCATTTTCTGGGTTTTTGTAACAAAACCAATATCCGTTGTTGCCTGATCTAGATCTTTCAATATCAGTGCAATACGGTTGAAATAACGTATTCCCGCATTCGTTAATTTAATACCTCGATGTTGTCGAATAAATAATTTTTGACCAATAAATGCTTCAAGTGTCTGAATTTGATGACTTACAGCACCTGGCGTTACAAATAGCTCTTCAGCCGCTAATTTAAAGCTTTGCAATCTTGCAGAAGCTTCAAAATAAATAATACCTTTTAAGGGAGGAAACGGTCTCACATTTTATCCTTGAGTGATTTTTTCTCAACTATTGGTGCAGTTCTATTGATTTGAGCTATTGTAACTAATAACACATTATACGTATAAGATATTTCGTCTGAACGTTTAATGATTGTTAGATAACAATAGAACATTAGAATGACGTCAGTTTCAACTAATAGGTACCATTATGAAAATTAAGACACTTGCTGTGGCGCTGCTTTTTACTCTGCCATCTTTTATGTCACAAGCAGCTATGACATTAACAAGTCAAAATGTTACAAATGATCACACCTTAAGTAATTCTCAACTTTTTAACCAATGGGGCTGTACTGGTAAAAATGAGTCTCCTCAATTAAGTTGGACAGATGTTCCTGCAGGAACTAAAAGTTTCGCTGTAACTATGTACGATCCAGATGCACCAACAGGAAGCGGTTGGTGGCACTGGAGTGTAATTAACATTCCTGCAGATGTACATTCATTAGCAGAAGGCGCTGGTACCGTTGGTGGTAAAGCATTACCTAAAGGTGCAAGCATGGTTACTAATGACTTTGGCTTTAAAGGTTTTGGCGGCGCATGTCCTCCACCAAAGGCAAAACCACATAATTACCAAATTACTGTATATGCGTTAAATACTGCGAACATTAAACTACCTGAAAATGCATCTCCTGCATTAGCGGGTTATAACATTCTTGCGCACGTTATTGGTAAAGCACGTCTTGTTGCTCCTACTAACGCACGATAACAATAACTAATTGATATCGATAAAAACCATTCTCTGAGTGGTTTTTTTATACTATAAATATGAGCTTGTATTTAGCGCTAATTCTCTATGAAATATAAACAAATACAATTACTAGCCATCAATCAATGCTAGTTATCTACTTAAATTTAAAGACCACGTACAAGATAAAATACAAGTTTCAAAAAACAATCTATCGCTTATCATCTATCATTTACGCCCCAAAATCTTTAACGCTGATATTATTAGTACGATTTACTCTTATTGATGTTCAATTTGTCAGTTGTATTTCTCTCAATCTCAATTTCAATGACGTTCTCTTTTGTCATTTCCAGTATAAGATCCTGAGTAAGAGAGTAAGAGAGTAAGAGAGTAAGAGAGTAAGAGACAAAATATAAGATCTTTAGGTATGAATGGGATAAATATAATGAAAAGGATATGACTTGTAACGGTATGAAAAAATCGATTAACGCAGAGAACTAAAGCAGAAAGTGTTATTTACAAATGCCAGATACTACAAAAGCGCAAATAACAATGTTATTTACGCTTTTATCAAACTTTATAGATTAACTATAAAATTATAGAGCTACAACGTTTGCAGCTTGAAGACCTTTTTGGCCTTGTTCTACTTCAAAAGACACTTTCTGGCCTTCAGCAAGAGTTTTGAAGCCTTCAGAAGCGATTGCACGGAAGTGAACGAATACGTCAGCGCCGCCGTTGTCTTGAGTAATGAAACCAAAACCTTTCTCTTCGTTAAACCACTTTACTAGACCAGTTGATTTGTTAGACATGATGTGTCCCTTATATAAATTCTTTAAAATTATCGCAAAATGCGATGCACTGCAGCTCGAATTATTCAATATGACGATGAAAAGCGAAGGGAAACACTAGTTTACACAACAATAACGAAGATGCTTCTAGGGGTTTTTCTTTAACTTAATTCTCAATCAATAACTCTGGCTACAGAGTAAGAGCATATTGTCATTAAACGATGTGGTTGTAAAGTTTTTTATAGATTGCACTCTATAAGTGTCTAAAAAAAACGCATACATATCAATAACCACACGCCGCTATTTTATATAAAATAATACTACGAATAAAATTAGCGACGTATGAATACCATTAGATTCTCATCAATAAAAAACAGCTTATGCTTGTGTACTAACGGCCTTTTTCTTAAATCGATACAATGCTAATAATGGCAATAATGCCACATAAGAAAACATCAAAAAACCAAACGTATATACAAACGCTAATAGCGTTGATTGCTGATGTAATAATGCACTTATTTGAGCGATAAAGTTAGGATCAGTAACTGTCGTATGATGCTGCATCGCCTGCTGCTGCAATATTGGATTAGTTGCAGTAATATCAGCACCTAACGCATGCCACTCACGTTGTTGCGTACGGCTAAAATACGTATTTACAATTGAAATACCAAATGAACTACCAATAGTTCGGCAGAGATTGTACATCACCGCACCACCAACAGCGTATTTTGCCTCTAAGGTGCGATAAGCCATTTGACTCAACGGTGCAAATACTAATCCCATTCCCATTCCTTGAATGATTGACGGTACAAGAACCCAATAGAAATTAATATTCATTGAGTACTGCATCATTAAGTAGGTACCAAAAATATTAAAGCCTAGCCCTACCGCGACCAACATTCGAGGATCTAATCTATCCATGTATTGCGCCATAACGAGCAATACAATAGCGGAGGCTAATCCTCGCGGAGCCATGACAAAACCAGTAGTTTCAACTGGGTAGTTTAGTAATTGTTCCAACATCATTGGTTGAAGTTGAGTTATACCAAACAGTCCCATAGAAAAACCAGCCATGATCAAACATGACACTGCAAGATTGCGGTCTTTTAACAACCACATCGGTGCGATATCTCCCTTTGTACGCCACGAACGCACAATAAAGAATATCCAAGCAACTGCACTGATAATCAATGAAAAAAGAATAAAGTTAGATTCAAACCATCCCTCTTCATTACCTCTATCAAGTACCATCTGCAAGAGACCAATACCAATGGCCATACCAATCACTAACGGCCAATCTAACTTTGTTTCGCCTTTTCCATCAATTTTAACGAAGAGATAAACCAATGTTAGACACAATGCACCTACAGGTACGTTAACGTAAAAAATCCAGCGCCAGTCCATATTTTCAGTGATAATACCACCGACAGTCGGACCTAAAATTGGCCCTAACAAAATACCTACGCTAAATAACGCCATTGCTTTACCGCGCTGATCTGCAGGGTAAATTTGAACCATCGTAGATTGTGCTAATGGAATAACTGACGCACCAAAAGCACCTTGCATAATACGAAAAGTAACCATTTCAGTAAGGCTATCAGCTTGACCACACAAAGCTGAAGTCACAATAAAACCGATAACAGATACGATCAATAATCTACGTACACCAAACTTAAGTGCAAAATAACTGGCAAGAGGAATACAAATCGCTTCAGCCATTGAGTAGGAAGTAAGTACCCACGTCACCTGCTCAGATGTAACCCCTAATGCCCCCATCATATGCGGTAGTGCAACGTTGGCAATCGTCATATCTAGCAATACCATGATCGCTGATAACATAACGGCAAAGGTGATCCATAAACGGTTAGCTGGTGTAACTAGCCCACTCATTAGTTAGTCTCTGATTGTGTATCAATAGTAACGTCAGCACTGGCAC
Source organism: Photobacterium toruni (assembly GCF_024529955.1). Taxonomy (NCBI): domain Bacteria; kingdom Pseudomonadati; phylum Pseudomonadota; class Gammaproteobacteria; order Vibrionales; family Vibrionaceae; genus Photobacterium; species Photobacterium toruni. Next base: position 900,238 of record NZ_AP024855.1, on the reverse strand, counting down.
CAACACGAAGTAATGGCTTATTTTTCAGATCAGTAAACTTTACTCGCACAGGGAAACGTTGTGGTACTTTAACCCAGTTACCAGTGGCATTTTCAGGAGGCAATAATGAGAAAGACGAACCACTTGCTGGAGAAAGCGCTTCAACCTGCGCCTGATAAGTTACATTAGGATACATATCTAAAACGACTGTCGCAGTCATTCCTTTTTTTAGTAAACCAATATCTTTTTCTTTATAATT